>JBDRFQ010000504.1:0-4407 GCA_043818685.1 Candidatus Eiseniibacteriota bacterium | reverse complement strand
ACGTCGCCCGCGGCGAACACTCCGGGAACGCTCGTCCGGGTCCCGCCCTTCGTCGCCACGTAGCCCGCTTTGTCGAGCTCGAGCCGGCCCTCGAAGATCTTCGTGTTCGGGTCGTGCCCGATCCCGAGGAAGAAGCCCTCGAGCGGGAGGTCGCGGGTGTCGCCGCTCTTCACGTCGCGGAGGCGCGCCCCCTCCACCACGCTCTCCCCGAGCACCTCCTCGACGATCGAGTTCCAGACGATCTCGATCTTCGGGTTGTCGAAAGCCCTTTGTTGCATGATTTTTGATGCGCGAAGCTCATCGCGGCGATGGATGATGTACACCTTCGTCGCGAACTTCGTCAGGAAGCTCGCCTCCTCGATGGCGGAGTCTCCGCCGCCCACCACGCAGACGACCTTGCCCCGGAAGAAGAAGCCGTCGCACGTCGCGCAGGCGGAAACGCCCTTCCCGCGGAGCCTGAGCTCCGACTCGAGCCCGAGATAACGCGCGCTCGCCCCGGTCGCCGCGATCACCGCGTCCGCGAGCACCTTCTCCTTCTCCTCGACCGCGAGCGTGAAGGGCCGGCGGGAGAAGTCGACGGCGGTGACCTCGCGCGGGACCACCTCGGCCCCGAACCGCACCGCCTGCTTCTTGAAGACGTCCATCAGCTCCGGCCCCTGGATCCCTTCGGGGAAGCCGGGGTAGTTCTCCACCTCCGTGGTGATCGTGAGCTGTCCGCCCGGCTGGGGTCCCTCGAGGACGAGCGGCTCGAGGTCCGCCCGGGCGGCATAGATCGCCGCGGTGAAGCCCGCCGGTCCCGAGCCGATGATCGCGAGTCGATAGTGGTTCTTCTTCAAGCCGGTCTCCCTTTCGAACGATCCGAGAACCGGGGGCTTCGCCGGCCGCGGGGCCGGGCGCGGGCCCGGTTCTTCTCGTGGTTCATTTCGCGGCCGCCGCGCGCGCCCGGAGGAGCGCGATCAGGAGCGCCGTCCCGTAGCCGGTCGGCCCGGTCGGCCCGAGATCGTGGTCCTTCCCCGACCACGCGACGCCGGCGATGTCGAGGTTGGCCCACTTCGTCCTCTCCACGAAGCGGTGGAGGAACTTGGCGGCGACGATCGACGCGCCGCCGGCATCGGCGGAGCGGGCGACGTTTCGGATGTCGGCCAGATCGCTCTTCAGCTCGCCGTCGTACGCGTCCCAGAGGGGGAGCCGCCAGACGCGTTCGCCCGACTCGTCCCCCGCGCGGATCATCTCGTCGGCGAGGTCGTCGTCGTTGCTGAAGAGGCCGGCGGCGTGCCGTCCGAGGGCGACCTTCACCGCCCCCGTCAGCGTGGCCACGTTGACGAGGATGTCCGGACGCACGTTCTTCTCCGCCCACGCGAGGCCGTCCCCGAGGATCAGCCTCCCCTCGGCGTCGGTGTTGTCCACCTCGATCGCGAGCCCCTTGTACGAGGCGATCACGTCCCCCGGCCGGTACGAGCGCGGTCCCGGCATGTTTTCGGCGGAGGGAACGACCGCCACCACGCGGAGTGGAAGGCGGAGGCGCGCCGCGCCCCTCGTCGCGGCGAGAACCGCCGCCGCGCCGCTCATGTCGTACTTCATGTGGGCCATGCGATCGGCGGGTTTCAGAGAGAGGCCCCCGGAGTCGAACGTGATCCCCTTGCCGACGAGCCCGATCACGGGGCCGTGCCCGTCCGATCCGTCGTAATCGACCTCGATGAAGCGGGGCGGGTTCGCGCTGCCTGTGCCGACGGCGAGGAGAGAGAGAAGCCCTTCCTGCTCAATCATCTTCTCGTCCATCACGCGGGCCTTCGCCCCGGTTTCCGAAGCGATCCGTTCTGCCTCCTCGGCGAGCCGGGCCGGGGAGAGACGGTTCGGCGGAGTCATTGCGAGGCGCCGCGCGAAGAGAACCGCCTCCCCGACTCGCAGGCCGGCCTCCGCTGCCTCCGAGCCTTCCGCTTCGGGGGCGGCGCCGAAGATCGCGATCTCCTCGATCGCCGCGTTCTCCTTCTCGGTCCACGCAAAGCGGGAGCCGAGGACCGCCCCGTGCGCGCAGGCGGTGATGCGGCTCGCTTCCGTGCCGGCGCCCGCCGGAAGGAGGATCGCGAGGCGCCGAACGCGGACCCGCCGCGCCTCCCTCGCCGCACGGCTCGCCCACCTGCGGACAAGATCGCCGCCGGCGGGAACGGCCTTGCCGAGCCCGACCAAAAGGATCCGCTCCGGGAGGGCGCCCCCCCCGTAGAGGAGCAAGGCCTCCATCTCCTCGCCGCGGAAGTCGCCCATCCACGCGGGGGTCCCCCCCCTCCTCAGAAACTCGGGGAGCGGAGAGGGGGGCTCGCCCTCCGCGATCGGGACGGCGACGAGCGGGAACTCGTCCGGGGCCGGCCTTCCCCGGCGGTACTTGAGCACGGGAATCGAGCTGTTGTCGGTCACCATCTTCTCCGTTGCTACCGCAGTTTCCGGGTCCCGCCCCGCGCGGCCGCGGAGCGACCATTGTACCGGATGCGCGCCCCGTCCTGGAAGGCCGAAGACACGGCGCCCGGCCGGCGGTCATCTTATGGTACAATCATGACGTGCCCCGGGAATTCGCCCGCTCCCCGAACGAGGAGTCGTCCCATGCAGAGCCGTTTTGCCGCGCGCATTCCCCTTCTCGCCGCCGTTCTTCTCTCCCTCGTTCTTGCGGCCGCGGCGTGGGCCGGTGCCGCTGATCTCGCGATCGGGGACACCCTCACGGTCATCCAGCGTCCCCTTCTCAACATTCCCTCGATCGTCGTTGCCGGAGACACGCTCCGGATCGAGTGCGACGCGGACCCGGCGGCGAGCGGCTGGTCGGCGCGGCTCGTCCGGGGATCGATCGAGGTTCCCCTTCCGGTGCTCTCGGCGGTGTACGACGCGTCCACGACCTGGTGGACGATCGAGACCCTGATCCCGGAGGTTTCGCTTTGCGAGCTGTACGACCTCGAGGTCTCGGCGAGCGGAGGCGTCCACGACGCGACGAAGCACGCGGTCCGAGTTCTCGCCGAGCTCAAGACCGACTTCTACTTCGTTCACATCACGGACACGCATCTTCCCACGCACCTCTACTACTACCAGCAGGGCGCGGACACCGACACGTCCGAGATGACCGATCTCCACGCGGTCATCGACGACATCGCGATCATCAACCCGGAGTTCGTCCTTCTCACTGGCGACTTCATCAACGAGGGGGAGCTCGAGGAGTTCCTCTCGAAACGCTACTACACGCGCGCGCAGAGGATTCTCGCCCAGTTCGATGTGCCGGTCTATCTCACCTCCGGCAACCACGACATCGGCGGATGGGACGACACGCCCCCCCCGGACGGGACCGCGCGCAGGGACTGGTGGCGCTTCTTCGGATGGAAGCGACTGAACGATCCGCCGGCCGGGGCTCCGGCGCGGACGCAGGACTATACCTTCGACTACGGCTCGGTCCACTTCGTCGGGCTCGAGGCGTACAACAACTACGACAACTGGAGGTACGAGATCTACGGGTCGGACAGCTTCACCTCGGCGCAGATCGATTGGCTCGCCGGCGATCTTGCCGCCGCATCGGGGAGCGCCGCCCGGGTCCTCTTTTTCCACCGGGATTTCTCGGGCCAGATCAACCTAAACACTCTCGGCGCGGAGATGGCTCTCTGGGGCCACATCCATCGAGACGACGGCAACGTGAACCAGACCCCCTACAACCTCAGCACGAACAACGTCTGCGACGGGGAGCGGTCGTACAGGCTCGTGCGCGTCTCGGGGGGGACTCTCGATCCCTCGCCCACCGTTTCGGCCGGGTCGAGCGGGCAGAACCTCCGCGTTTCGTACTCTCCGGCGAACGACGGCGCCGCCGACACCGTGACCGCCACGATCACGAACAACCTGAACGAGGGTTTCGAGCACGGGCTCGTTCGGGTCCGCATGCCGCGGCGGGCCGGCTACGAGGTGACCGGGGGGACGCTCCTCCAAGTGGACGACTCGGACTCGGTCGCGGTCTGCTACGTGGGAGTGGATGTGCCGGCCTCCGGGTCGGTCTCCGTGGAGGTCGCCGCGGCGTCCAGCACGGAGGTCGCGGGCGGGGGAGATGGGGTCCCCGCGCGGCCGCATCTCGGCCCCGGTCGGCCGAACCCGTTCAATCCCTCCACCACGTTCTCCTACGCGGTGGGCGCCTCGGGCCCCGTGAGGCTCGCCGTCTACGACGTCCGAGGCCGCGAGGTCGCCGTGCTCGCCGAAGGCCCGTGCCGCACCGGAATCCACTCCGCTTCGTGGGACGGCCGCGAGCGGGACGGATCCCGGGCCCCCTCCGGGGTCTACTTGGCCCTCCTCTCCGCCCAGGGCGAGGTGCTCCACCGGAAGGTCTTGCTCGCCCGTTAGGCTGGAACCGGCGACCCATCATGAACCCCCTTTCTCGGTGGGTTACATCTT
>JBDRFQ010000503.1:0-8540 GCA_043818685.1 Candidatus Eiseniibacteriota bacterium | reverse complement strand
CAGGCGTACTCGACGCCGTCTACGGTCCAAGCGATCGGCCTCGAACGGTCCGGGGAGCCGAACGGGCCAGCGTCCGCTCCGACGGTCATGTCGAGCTCGGTTCCCTCGTAGTGATCGCGCATGAGATCGAAGACGTCGGTGAGGGCGAGCTTCCGATCGGGCTTGATCCAGAGCGGGTACGGCTCGGCGCCGTCCTCCGCGCGGTGGCGGCCGGGGGAGAGCTCGAGCGAGGGGGCCGCGCGTCGGAACAGGCTCCAGACACGCGTCGCGGTGTAGCGGAGGCTCTTCGGGGTCGCCGGGCAGTACGCGTCGTCGAAGCGGAACGGCTTCCCCGACTCGGGATCGTAGTAGCCGCGCTCCACCGCGAGCGAGACCGCGTCGTCGGAGTAAATGCAGTTCTTCGGGTCGTCGAGAGGGAAGGCGCCGATGCGCGCGCGGTTCGCGTGGCAGGAGATCATCCCGTCCGGGACGCGGACCGCGACCCAGACCGCCCCCTTCCACTCCGGCCCCCTTCCGATCATCTCGAGGATCCACGCCTCGTGCGGATCGCCGATCGAGAACGACTCGCCCGTCGAGCGGTAGCCGTACTCCTCGACGAGCCCCGCGATCACTCCGATCGCCTCGCGGGCGGTGCGGGCGCGCTGGAGCGCGAGCTGCATCAGATCCCAGTAGTGGAGGATCCCGTCCGGATTCACCAGCTCCTTGCGCCCGTCGAACGTCGTCTCCGCGATCACGAGCTGATGCTCGTTCATCAAGCGGACGACGGCGTACGTGTGCGGGACCTCGGCGACCTTTCCACGGGAGTTGCCGCTCCAGTCGACGATCTCGATTGAATCGCCCGGCTCGTGGTCCGCCGCCGGTTGGCGGTGAAGGCGCGGGTGGAACTCCCCGTCGCAGGTGTAGGTGATCATCACCGACCCGTCCGCGGACGCCCCCTTCGTGACGAGCAGGTTCGTGCACGCCCGCGAGCCCGGGGCGAAGAAGAGGAGAGCCGCGAGGGAAAGGGCGGCCGCCGCGGTTCTTCCGATGCTCATCGGGCTCCTCCCTTCGGCCGGGCGCCGGCCCGGAAGCCGAGCCCCGCCACGGCGGGATTGAGCCGGGGCGGCGGCGCGGAGGATCGCCGGCGCGAAGCGAGGCTCCATTCTACAACGCCCCGCCCCCGTCGCGCCACTTCGCGCTGTGGAGGGTCCCGCCCGGACCCTGGCGACACAACCCGTTGCCACCAATATCGTTAAGTGCGACGCCCTCCGGGCCGTCCCCCGTTGCCATCGCGGGGCGGGAGTGGTACGATTCGGCTTTCGGCGAGGCACGGATCCCTATCACCGAACGGAGACGAACGAAGATGGCGGACAAGACAGCGGACCTGGCGGGCCCAGGCGTCAGCACGTACGAAGAAGTGGAGAAGATTCTCCCGAACGACTACAAACCGGTTCTTCCCCCGTTGGAGCGCATGAGGGCGCTCTACGCGGTGAAGAACTACATCGAGGAGAACCTCTGCAAGGAGCTGAACCTGCAGATGGTTCAGGTGCCTCTGATCGTGGATCGGGACAGCGGCGTCAACGACTACCTCGACCGCGACGGGTCGCGCACGCCGATCGAGTTCCCCTGCGGGCTCGGCCTCGAGAAGCGCATCCAGGCGCAGGTCGTGCAGGCGGCGACGAAGTGGAAACGGATGGCCCTCAAGCAGTTCGACTGCAAGATCGGCGAGGGAATCTGCACCGACATGCGCGCGGTCCGGAAGGACTACTTCCTCGATCACGACCACAGCTCCTACGTCGACCAGTGGGACTGGGAGAAGGTGATCACCGAGAAAGACCGCAACCTCGATTGCCTGAAGGACACCGTCCGCGGAATCTGGAGGGTCATTTACGGCGCGGGCAAGTTCGCCGAGGAGAACTTCCCGAGGCTGAAGAGCACGAAGTACCCGCCGATCCCCGAGGAGCTCACATTCCTCCACGCCGAGGACATTCTCGACATGTACCCGGATCTCCCCCGGAAACAGCGGGAGACGAACATCATCCAGAAGCATCCGGCCGTCTTCATCATCGGAATCGGCTGGACATTGAAAGACGGCTACCCGCACGAGATGCGCGCCGCGGACTACGACGATTGGGTGACCGAGACGAAGTCCGAGGACGGCCGCACGATGCACGGGCTGAACGGCGACATCCTCGTCTGGAACCCGATAACGAAGCGGCGCCACGAGCTCACCTCGATGGGGATCCGCGTGACGAAGGACACGCTCAAGGTGCAGCTCAAGATGACCGGCCAGGAGGACTTCCTGAAGCTGCCGTATCATCAGGCGATCCTGAACGACGAGATCCCGCTCTCGATCGGCGGCGGCATCGGACAGTCGCGGACCTACATGTACCTCCTCCGCACGGCGCACCTCGGAGAGGTGAGCGTCACGGTTTGGCCGAAGCAACTGAAGGAGATCTGCGCGAAGAAGAACATCCACGTTCTGGAGTAGCAGCTCTCCCGCTGTTCGCGAAAAACAAAGCGCGCGGGCCCTCGCGACCCGCGCGCTCTTCTTTGTCTCTCTCGGAGCGATGACCGCTCCGCCTCCGGGGCGTCCTTCCTGGCTACTCGCCCCGCATCTTTCGGAACCAATCCTCCAGCTGTCTCCCGGCCGCCTCTCGCCCGCCGAGCCCAAAGGCGAGCGCCACGGCGACGGCGATCGCCCCGAGGGTGAGCCCGAAGGCGAGGTTGACGATCTGATCCGCCACGTCCATCGCGCGGAGCCCCATCGCGATGACGAAGCCGACGATCGCCACGCGGGCCAGCCCGGCCAGCGCGCGCGCGTTCTTTCCCCCGGTGGCGATCAACGCGGCGTGAACGATCTTGGCGATCCAGAGGCCGATGCCGAGGATCAAGAGCCCGAGAAGCACCTGGGCGCCGAACTCAATGAACATCTCGACGAGTTCGCTCACTCGATCGAAGCCGAGCCGGTGCGCCGCCTCGACCGTCGCAAAGAGCATGCCGAAGAAAAGGACGAGCCTGCCGACCACCTGCGAAGCGGTTGGGGCCGCGAGGAAGCTCTCGCCGAGACCGATCTTGGCGGGCAGCCTGTCGAAGCCCATTCCGCCGAGGACCTTCGCCACGATCTCGGAGACGAAGCGGAGCACGATGTAGCTGATCAAGACGATGAGCGCCGCCGCGAAGATGTGCGGGATCGATCCCATGAGCGCATCGAGCATCCGGACCGCCGGCTCCGAGATCGACTCGATGCCGAGCGAATCGAGAGCCGCTACGATCACCGGCACGAGGATCACGACATAAAGCACGAGCCCGATCAGGCGGGAGAACGTCATCGTGCCCCGAAGGCCGATCTTCCCGCCGAGCGAGTCGGCGCCCGCGGCGGCGAGAAGGTTGCTCGCGAGATCGCGGAGGATCCGCGCCAGAAACCATCCGGCAAGAACGATGAGAACGGCGGCGAAGAGGTTCGGCACGATCCCGAAGAGCTCGCCGACCATCTCCTCGACCGGATTGAGAAGGCCCCGCAACTCCAACGCGCCCAGAACCGCCGGAAGGAAGAGGAGGAAGACCAGCCAGTAGAGGATATGGCCGATCGTCTCGCTCATCGGCTTCATGCCGGCCTCGCGGCTCAGCTTCTCGTCGACTTGCGTCCGGCCCAGGAGGGTGGACGCAACGCCTCGAAGAAACGACGCGAGGATCCAGGCGACGAGCAGGAGGGCCGTGCCCGCGATCAGCTTCGGGGCGTAGCCGAAGATCTCGTCCGCGAGGGCGCGGAGCGGCCCGGCGACCAGCTCGAGATTCAGCTTGTCGAAGAAGGCGATGAAAACGAGCACGAGGAGGATGTAGTAGACCGCCTTCGCAATTCCCCCCTCGAAGTCCACTTTCTTCTCGGTCCCCCGCAAGACCCTCTCGTTCAGCCTAGCCCAGACGAGCATCTTGCGGATTCCCGCGCGAATCACGACGGCGAGGATCCACCCGATAATGAGAATCAGGAGAGCCCCCACGATTCCGGGTAGGTTCTCTCCGATCGTCGAGAACATCGCCTCGAACATGCCTGTTACGTCCATGTGAGCTGCCTCCTTTCCTTCACCCCGGCAAGGGGGAAGACGTCGGGACCGGCGAAGACGCGCCGGAGCGACGGGAAATAGGGATGCCGGGGCGGGGTTCCTTCATCGTGGAGCCTCTTCTCGCCGCCTGGGACCGCCGGGAGCCGGAGCAAGAAGAAACGCGTGGAGCGGTCGTCGGACAATACCAACCGACAAGCCGAGTGTACACATTGAAACGCGCGAGGCAAGGAAAACCGACTTCCTCCGCGGGCCGGCTCTAGCTCAGAAAGCGGCCGTTCTTGTAAACCAGCTTGCCGTTCCCGTAGATCTCGCCTCCCCCGCGCATGTCCTTGATCATGTCCCAGTGAAGCGTCGACTGGTTCACGCCTCCCGATTCGGGGATCGAACGGCCGACCGCCATGTGAACCGTTCCGCCGATCTTCTCGTCGAAGAGAATGCTTCGCGTGAACCGGGTGATTCCGTAGTTCGTGCCGACCGCGACCTCGCCGACGCGGCGCGCCCCCTCGTCCATTCCGAGAAGGCTCTTGAGGAGATCTTCCCCCTTTGCCGCCCCGGCCTTCACGACCCTGCCGTTCTTGAAGGCGAGGCGCACGTCCGTCACCTCGCGCCCCTGGTAGACAGCGGGGTAGGTGAACCGGATCCTCCCCTCCACGGAGTCCTCGACCGGCCCCGTGAAGATCTCCCCGTCCGGGAGGTTGTGATGGCCGTCGCAGTTGATCCACTTCCGCCCCTTCACCGACATGCGGATGTCCGTGTCCTCCCCGACGATTCGAAGATCGCGGAATCGGTTGAACCTGCGAACGATCGCTTCCTGCCTCTTGGAGATCTTCTTCCACGCCGCGATCGGGTCCTTCCGGTCGACAAGGAGCGAGCGGTAGACGAAATCCTCGTAATCGGAGAGCGCCATGTCCGCTTCCTGGGCGTCTCCGTCGGCGGGAAAAGGCGCGATCATGAACGTCCACTGCTTCTTCGCCATGCGGGCGAAGTAAGCCTCGAGGATCGGCCGCCGCGCTTTGTTCGCGCGGGCGACCTTCTTCGCGTCCACGCCGCTGTTCTTTCTCGTGTTGCTCGTCCCGAGCACCACAATCCTCGCGCGCGTCTTCTCCGCCTCGAAGAGATCGACGGGAGACGTGTGGTCGAGCTGATGCGGCGCTGCCTCGCGGTAGAAGGTCTCCTGCGCCCACCCCGGGTTGACGCGCAGCATCGGATGACCGCCCGCGGCGAGCACCTCCCGGTAGAGCTCCGCGGCGAGAGGCTCGCCCACGGGCTCGTATGCGATCACGATCGCGTCGCCTTTCTTTACCCCGATCGAATACCGGCAGATGAGCCGGGCGAGGCGCTCCACACGCGGGTCTTTCATTCGGATTCTCCTTTCATCGCCCGCCGGAGACGCGCGTTCCGCGAGCGTTGTTCGCCTTCGTGTCGAACCGGGCACGCCAAGAATACGAAGCCGGCACGCGCGCTTCCACGAAAAAGCCGGCCGGAGCGATCGGGGCCCGCCGCCGGAACGAGCCCCCGGGCGGCCGGCCGGAGAGGCCTGGCGAACCCGGCCTGTTCAAAGGGTCCTTCATCCGCTACGATTCGGAGAGGAAAGACGCTCCCAGCGGGAGACGGGAACCCGCGCGGTGTCGGAAGCGCCCGCCGCCCCCGGCCGGGGAGATCGGGGAGGGAAGATCAGTGAGCCGCAGTCCGTTCGCCCGGATGCTCGCGCTCGCGTGGGTCCTCCTCGTGCTCGCCTGGTATGTTCTTTACGCCTTCGACAAACGCTTGCTATAGCATGGATTATGCAAATGTTCTCGTCGCGAGGATGCGGAGCTAGGGGCCGAGAGGCCGACCTGCCCCTACGCGCTTCGCGCTCCGGGACTCCCTCGCGGATCGCCGTCGGCCTCCCGTAGCGTCTTCCTGCTCGGTCGGACCTTCCGCTCCCGGAAACGTAGTCTAGGCACCACGTTGAGGAAGCGGCGACGGAAGGGAGGCCTCGCAGGCTGCGAACTGCGGCCGGAGCAGGAAACGTGTGCATGATCCAGGGTAGCATGGAACCGTTCGGGCACCCTCCCATCTTCAGCTTCCTCCTCGCCACGGCGACGGTGATCGGGTGCGCCGGGCTCGGAAACACGATCATCGACAGGCTCTCTCTTCGGGGGGAGACCGGCCTCGCGCGCCTCCTCCCGGCGGTTGGAATCGGAATCGGCGTGTTTTCCCTTCTGCTGTTCGCTCTCGGCGCCGCGCGGATCCTCCGCTCCGAGACCGCTTTCGCTCTCCTCCTTCTTCTTCTCGCCATCTCGTACAAGGGCCGATCCCGGCTTCGCCTGCTCCATTCCGGAATCCGGGCGAGGGACCTCCTCTCCCGCGGCGTGAATCGGGCGTTCATCGTGATCGGCGCCGCCTGCTTTCTCTTCGCGCTCGTCGGCGCCTCCGCCCCCCCCACGGAGAGCGATTGTCTGACGTACCACCTCCCCGTCGCCGCAACCTACGCCCGGGAGGGCGCGATCGTCGGCCTCGGCGACACGATCCGCTACTCCGTCTTCCCCCAGCTCATCGAGATGCTCTTCGCGTTCGGCTTCCTGACAACCGGCGTCTTCTTCGGCCAGTTCGTGAACGTGTTCTTCGGAGTGCTGGTCGCGCTCGCCGCGGCGGCGCTCGTGCGGGAAATCGCCGGCGAAGACGACCTCGCGCTCGCCGCCGGCGTGCTCGTCTACGCCTTCCCTTCCGTCGCCGCCTTCTCCACCCGGCCGCTCGTCGATCTCCCGCTCGCGTTCTATCTGCTGATCGAGGTCCTCGCGGTGCTCCGCTGGGTCCGCACGGGGAACTCGTCCTGGATGATCGCGGCGGGGCTCGCCGCGGGCTTCGCCCTCGCCGTGAAGTACAGCGGCGGCGTTGCGGTCTTCCTCCCCGTCGCCGCCGCGTTCCTCGCTCGGCGGGAAGGACGCCCGAGGGCGCTCGCGCTCTTCGGCGCCGTCTCTCTGCTCCCCGCGCTCCCCTGGCTCGCCCGCAATTTCGTGGAGACCGGCAACCCGGTCTCTCCGTTTCAGAGCGGCGTCTTTCACGGAACGAACCTCGACGCGTTCACCGCGGGGGAGCTCCGCCGCCATCTCGGCGATGTCGCCGCCCACTCGGCGCGCGAGCGGCTCCTCCTCATCCGCGATCTTTCGTTCCACCACTCCCCGGTCATCCTCGCGCTCCTCCCCGTCGGGCTTCTGCTCCGTTCGGCCTGGAGCCGCGCCCGCGCGCTCGTCCTTCTTTGGGGAGGTTTTCTCTTCGTCCTCTCCGACCTCCTTCTCCCGCACGAATGGCGGTTCTTCCTCGCGCCGGCCGTTCTCCTCACCGCCTGGTCCGTCGCGTGCATCCCCCATGCGGTCCGCGCGCTCGGCATCCCCGGGCCGCTCCTCATCGTGATCGTCCTCGTTCCGTGCGTCCTCCCGAACGGCGCGATCGTCGCGAGAGAGATGAAGAAGCTCCCCGTCGCCGTGGGGCTGGAAGCGAAGGACGACTACCTCCGCCGACGCCTCGATTTCTACGCCGTGTGCGAGTGCGCCAGGTCCGCGATCGGGCCGGAAGCGCGGATCCTCTCCTTGCAGGAGAACCGGCGGTACTACTTCCCGGGAGAGACGGCGGTGGCGACGAGCAGCGTTCGGGCCTCGTTCGCGTACACGATGACGGACGGGGAGGCCGCGGTCGAGGAGATGAGGACGCGCGGGTTCACGCACCTTCTCATCAACGGAAATCCGTACTGGCGGGCCCGCCGGATTTCGACTCCGCTCGACGATCCGTCTCTTCTGAACAAGAGGTTCCGGCCCGTGTGCGAGGCGAACAACGTCTCGCTCTACGAACTTCTCCCCGGCGATCCGCTGGCGGCGAAGCCCTGAAGGGGAGATCGGACGGCAAGATCGGTGGAAACGAGAGGGCCCCGGTTCCCGGACCGGGGCCCATCATCAAGCGATCGTCGCGAATGCGTCCGCTACTTCCCCGGACACTGCGAAACGACCTGGGGCGCGATTCCCTTGTTTCCGTAGGCTTTGTCGAAGGCCGCGCTGAACTCCTGCGCGAGCTTCCGCGCCCGCGCGTCGTACGCGTCCTTGTCCTTACACGTGTTCTTTGCGACGAGAAGCTCCTTCGGCACGCCGGGAACCTCCTCGGGAACTTGAATGTGGAAGAGCGGATCCGCCGCGCATCGGACCTTCGCGACCTTTCCGGAAAGGGCCGCGTCGACCAGGGCGCGGGTCAGCTTGATGTCCATCCGCGAGCCGACACCGTAGGCGCCGCCGCTCCAGCCCGTGTTGACCAGGTAGACCTGCGTCCCGTGCCGCGCGAGCCTCTCTCCGAGAAGGCGCGCGTACTGGTCCGGGTTGCGCGGCATGAAGGGGGCGCCGAAGAACCGGGAGAAGGTCGAGACCGGGTCCTTCACTCCCGTCTCCGTCCCGGCGAGCTTGCTCGTGTAGCCCATGAGGAACCAGAGCATCGCCTGGCTCTGGTCGAGCTTCGCGATCGGCGGCAGCA
>JBDRFQ010000502.1:0-4528 GCA_043818685.1 Candidatus Eiseniibacteriota bacterium | reverse complement strand
CCGTCGACGTTGGTTCCGGCAACCGCCGCCGGCCCACGCGCCCGCCCACCCCGGGGGCCGCAACGGGGGCCGCCCCCCCCCCCCCCCGATCCGAAAGCGCCCGCACCCTAATAATTCGATCCCCCCCCACACGTCCGATTGATCCGCGGGGTAAGTCCCCTTGCACGGCCTCACACCGAAAGCACACGCAGGGCCAGGAGCACCGCACGCAGATCCCCGGACTTCACTGCACGGACAAACGCCGCCGGATCCCGCCTGAACGCTGAAACCCGCTTGTCCCAAGTCTGCCGGCTCCGGTAGGTGAGTCCCCAGCAGGACCGACAGGCGAACCGCCCGCCGCTGGGGGGCAGGTAGAGGGCAGCACGGCGCCGCCCGCACCTCGGGCAGACAACCCAGCAGCCCACCTTCCCGAACGTCGTCCGCTTCGGCCGGAGTCCCAGGGCCTCCCGCACGGGCTCGCCGTTCACCGAGTAGCGCAGCTCCGCCGCGTCCGTCCGGGTCGCTATCTCGACGGCCGCCCCATCATTCCACCGGACGACCGTTCCGAACTCGGGGGCCTTCGCGAGACGAGACGCAGACAGCCGCCGGCAATCCTCGACGCACAGCCGCTTGACGTATCCGTCCCACCTCGTGGAACCCCAGCCGCCCAAGTCGCTACTCCTCCTCCGTCAGCCCCACCACCTCGAACGGCTCGAAACCGTCAGCACCGATCCCGGCTCGGCCCCGTGGCACTCCCTTCGCCTCAACGATCCCGGCTCGGTCCAGGACGGCCAGCGCGGCGCGCAAGCGCAACCTCTGGTCCTCCCCGTTGAGCAGCTCGACCAAGACCTCCACCGCACGGGCCGCCGCCTCCCGCAGGACCTCCCAGGCTTCCTCTACGTCCGCCTTCCTCGTTCTCTCGCTCATCAGTCCACCTCCAACTTCCGCGGGGGGTTCGGTAAATCCTCGCCCCCAGGCCGCCTACCACGAACCAAAACCGGCTTCCCCTCCGTCGCGCGCAAGCCCGGAATCGGCCGAACACCTAGGGCGGATTCCGCCGCCTGGAAGGCGAGAAGGGATAGGATGCCCCGGCACACGGCCCGCATTCAAAATCCAAGCTCTTCCCCTTCGGGGGCCGCGTCGCCCGGGTCTTCGACGTTCTCCCAATCGGGGCCGGCCTCCGCGTCGTCCCGGTCCACGACCAGGGTATACTTCGCATAGCCGGGCTTCCCGTTCTCGGCAGGCTTGTCCGCAAGCCGCTTGACTCCGATCCGCTCGCCGGGCCTCGGCTTCATCCGCCGGAACAAGTCCACGAGAACCTTGTGAGACAGCCACACGCCCCACAAGTCCCCGTCAGGCTCGCGCCGCAGGACGGCAATCCACCGCTCGCCCCACGCCGTCGGGCCTTTGTCGTAGCGGACAACCTCGCCCACGATCCGATCCCCGGGGCGAGGCTTCCAGGAAGCCGGAAAGACTCCGTCATCCGCCTCAAGCTCGGCCTCCAGGTCGCGCCGACCATGGGGGGGTTGACCCCTGCCGGGCACGGCAGCAGCAGGGGGTCCCCCACGCCTGCCGGGCAGTTCCGTTGCAGCCGCGGCGTCCGGGCTCCCGGACGTGGGCCGGTAGACCTCGCCGGCAGCCTCAAGGTCGTCTCGGGGGGGCCGATTCTGTCGCATCTCACGCCTCCTTTCGGGGGCCGGAAGGGTTGCTATACCACCCCTGCCGGCAGCCCCAGCAGCAGCCGACGAAGGGCAGGTGTTCGGGTTCCTGTACACTTCCTGGACAGCTTCTCGCGCCTCTCGGCTCGCGTCGTGTCGCATCGGATAACCTCATCGAACGCCGTAAGTCCTTTGGAATCGGTCGCTCCCCCCCCCGAGTGAACCATTGACGGCCGAAGGTTCACTAGCACAAGCCTGCACTCGGCGAAGGGTTGCGTCAATCCGGCCGCCGTGAGTGAACCTAGTGAACCTGATTCCCGGTCCCCCCCTATACGAGAGAGACATAGCTCGCGATACGGGATTGTGGTTCACAAGGTTCACTAGGTTCACTCGCCTTGCAGGCCAACGCCCTGCCACCACATGGGGCCACCGGTCCCCCGGAACCGGGTAAAACCCCTCTCCCGCAGGCTCAATCCGAAGCGCCGTTGACTCACGGCATGCTCGCCCGTCGAGTCTGTCCAGCCCTTGAATGTCTGGTACAGGTCCGCCGCGGATGCCTTGAACTCGGGGCCGACGCGGCAGCGCTCGGCCAGGAACTCCCCGAGGGTGTCCATGTCCGCCCTATAGGATTCGACGGCCGCCAGGACCTCCGGCGGCGGGGCGAGTCCGAGACGTTGCCATTGCAGGCAGCCACTCACGAGCCAGGCCAGGATCCCCGCGCGCTCCCGGCGCAGCTTCTCCGGCAGGTCACGGTCCTCTTTTCCCTCAAACGACACCTCGAACGGCACCAGGTGAATGCGCCTCCAGATCGCCCGGTCAGTCCCCCGAATCTCGGGCTTGTGGTTTGCCGCCAGGAACAGCTTGTGCGTCGGAAGGAACTCCGAGAAGTCTTCGCGCATGCGCCTCGCCCGAACCGGATCGCGCCCCGTCAAACTCTTGACCGCCACCTCGGCAAACCGCCGCCCGTCCTCAACCTCCACAGTCGAGACGAACCGCATTCCCCGCAGGTCTGCACGTTCTGTAGGATGGGTTTCGCCCCGCTTCACGAGCAGAAGATCGGGGGCCGCTTCCAGGGCGTACCCTGGTCCGAGAGTCTCTCGAAGCGCCGAGAGCAGCGTGGACTTCCCGTTGCACCCGCATCCGTGAAGGAAGAAAAGTGCGTCCTCGCGCACGTCGCCCGTCACCGCGTAACCGAACGCACGAGACAGGTAGGCAACCAGGTTCTCGTTGCCGCCCATCACTTCCCGGATGAATCGCTCCCACGTCGGGGCCTCGGCCGTCGGATCGTACTCGACGGGGGCCAACTTCGAGAGCAGGTCTTCCCGCCGATAGGGGCGAAGCTCGCCGGTCCGCAGGTCGATAGTCCCGTTCAACACGTTCAACGCCCAGGGGTCGCAATCCAGGTCCTCGGGTTGGATGGGCAGCTCGCAGCAGGCAAGGCCGATTGCCGCGCGCAACCTGGCGTCGGCAAGCGAATGCTCGGCATGCTTTCCGAGTCGTCGCGCTTCCCCATCGTCGCCGGCGTCAGCCGCCTCACGGAAGATCGCGCGGGCCGTCAGCTTCGCACGTCGCAACACCTCGCCGCCCGCGTCCGGGTTCCAACGTTTGCCGTCCCACGCCAACCACTTGCGCCACGGATAGCAGTAGCGCAGATCCTCGCCGTGCTGCGAGACGAACCTCGAAGCGTTGCCGCAGTCCGTGAACCTCTCGGCATCCGCCCCGGTCGCAACTGCGCACTTCTCCTCCGTCGCCGCCGCGGTCGCCGTCGTTGAAGGGGTCCACGTTGGGGCAGAATCCGCAAGCCGGCGCAGCTCGTCGGCCGTCCCACCGTTTGCGAACCAGTCCACTACATCGCCCTTCGTCGGCAAGCCGGGAAGGTCCACGATCCGCACGTCGGCCGCGATCTTGTGAAGGGTTCGCGCCACCGCGCCCGCGTGCTTGCGTCCGGGTTCGTCGTTGTCCGGCAGGACCACCACGCGCCGACCACGTAGCGGTTCGGCCATAGTCCGGCCGCGCGGGTCGTCGCGCCATTTACCAGCACCGCCGGGATTCGTCGTCGCCACCAAGCCGACGATCTCTAGCGCACGAACGACCTCCTCACCCTCGCCCACGAACACCACGGCATCCGGGCAAGCAAGCACATTCGGCAGGCGGTACAGCAGACGCACGACGCCCTTCATGTTCCAAATCCAGCCGCCATTTGGGTCACTTCCATCCGGTCGCCGCTGCGCAAACTCCTTCCGCTCGCCGTTCTTCCCGGGTTCCTTGCGGACAACCTGGAAGACAAGCGCGCCGCTGGCGTCGTGGTAGTCGTACACCGCGACGATTCGAGAACGATTCCCCCCCCCGCGCCGTTCGGGGATCGGGATGTTCAGCCTCCCGGCCAGGTCGAGGGCTCCGCCCCCCGCACCACACACCCGGCAGGTCCACGTTGCCTTGCTCTCGTTGAAGTCGGCCGATGGGTGTTCGTCGTCGTGGGCTGGGCACCGAAACCGCAGCTCCGCGCCCACGCGCCGGCCGCCGTCCGCCATGAGATGGTCCGAGATTCTGCGCGCGACCTCGACCAGGTCGGCGGGGGCGGAAAGTTTCTCTTGCGTCGGGGGGGGGGAAGCGGATATGATCCGGGTGTTCCTGGCCGAATCGTTCTCGCCCCCCTCCTCCTGGGGGGCGTTAGCGATCCGGGGGGCCGTCTCGCGCTCTCGCGCGCTCTCGCTCGTCATCGGTAGTCCTCCTTGCGCGGACGAACCTCGCCCGCTGGTCGTTCGTGGCCATCGATCTCCCCTTTCTCGTTTCCGCCGGGTGGCGTCCAATGTGGTTGGGTGGTGCCGCCCAGTCACGTGCTATCAGGTTAGGTGGTGCCGTCCAGTCCTACACGCTCTCGCGCGGCAGCC
>JBDRFQ010000501.1:0-6606 GCA_043818685.1 Candidatus Eiseniibacteriota bacterium | reverse complement strand
CGGTCATCTTGCGAAAGATCTCGAGCCCCTGCTCGAGCGTCCGGCGGAAGCGTTCCTCTTCGGCGCGCACCGTCGAAGCGACCCGCGCGCGGCTCTCCTCGAGAGCCGGGTAGGCGTTCCGCATGACGTCGACGACGACCTCGCCGATCCGGTCGAGAAAGAGCTCGTCGATGCCGAGGCGGTTCGCGCGGAGGAGCGCGCGGCGGAGAATCCTCCTCAAGACGTATCCGCGCCCCTCGTTCCCCGGAAGCACCCCCTCGTGAATCGCGAAGACGAGGGCCCGCGCGTGGTCCGCGATCACGCGCGAGGCGGTGAGGTTTTCCTCCTTCGCGAGGTCGACCCCGCGCGCGAACCCCCCGACCGCCGCGAGGATCGGCTCGAAGAGATCCGTCTCGAAGTTGCTTGCGGCCCCCTGCATGATCTGCGCGAGGCGCTCGAGCCCCAGGCCGGTGTCGACCCCGCGGTTGGCGAGCGGCGCCCGGTTCCCTTCCTTGTCCTGGTCGTACTGCGGGAAGACCAGGTTCCAGAACTCGATGTAGCGGTCGCAGTCGCAGCCCGCCCTGCATTCCGGAAGCCTGCACCCCCTCCCCTCCCCGAGGTCGAGGTAGAGCTCCGAGCAGGGGCCGCACGGGCCGCTGTCGCCCGCGGGCCCCCAGAAGTTGTCGTCGTCCCCGAGGCGGACGATCCGCCGCGGATCGAGACCGGCCTTCTTCTCCCAGATCGCCGCCGCCTCGTCGTCCGCTTCGTAGACCGACACCCAGATCTTCTCCTTAGGGAGGCCGAGCACCTCGACCGAGAACTCCCACGCCCAGAGGATCGCTTCCTCCTTGAAGTAATCGCCGAAGGAGAAGTTCCCGAGCATCTCGAAGAAGGTGTGGTGACGCGTCGTGACCCCGACCCTCTCCAGATCGGAGCCGCGGAGGCAGGGCTGTACGGTCGCCGCCCGGCGGTAGGGGATCGGCCCGGTCGCCGTGTAGTACGGTTTGAACTGCACCATCCCCGCGGTGGTGAACAGAAGCGTCGGGTCGTCGTGCGGCGCGAGCGGCGACGCCGGGAGGATCGGGTGGTTCCGTTCCCGGAAGAAGTCGAGAAAGGCCTGCCGCAGCTCCTCACTTGTCTTGCGGCTCTTCCTTTCCATCCTTCTCCTTCTCGGGCGCGGGCGCGGGCCGGAGAAGCCCCGTCTTCTCCCGGATCATCGTCTCGATGTTGTCCGCCACCTCGGGGTAGTCTTTCAGGAACCGCTTCGCGTTTTCCCGCCCCTGGCCGATCCGCTCCTCGCCGAACGAGATCCAGGTCCCCGCCTTTGAGAGGACCTCGTGCTGAATGCCGAGATCGACCAGATCCCCCTCCCTGGAGATCCCTTCCCCGTACATGATGTCGAACTCGGCGATGCGGAAGGGGGGCGCGATCTTGTTCTTCACGACCTTCACCTTCGTGCGGTTCCCCACGACCTCCTCCCCGCTCTTGATCGAGGCGATGCGGCGGATGTCCATACGGACCGACGAGTAGAACTTCAGCGCGTTGCCGCCGGATGTCGTCTCCGGGTTCCCGAACATCACGCCGATCTTCATGCGGATCTGGTTCGAGAAGAGAATGCTCGTGTGCGACTTGCTCGTGATCCCCGCGAGCTTGCGGAGCGCCTGCGACATCAGGCGCGCCTGGAGCCCGAGGTGCTGGTCGCCCATCTCCCCCTCGATCTCCGCGCGCGGGACGAGAGCCGCGACGGAGTCGATGGCGATGACGTCGATCGCGCCCGAGCGGACGAGCATCTCGGTGATCTCGAGCGCCTGCTCCCCCGTGTCCGGCTGCGAGACGAGAAGCGAGTCGACGTCGACGCCGAGCTTTCTCGCGTAGGTGGGATCGAGCGCGTGCTCCGCGTCGATGAAGGCGGCCATCCCGCCCGCCCTCTGGGCGTTGGCGATGATGTGAAGGATCAGCGTGGTCTTTCCCGATGCTTCCGGTCCGAAGATCTCGACGACCCGCCCGCGCGGCACCCCTCCGGCGCCGAGCGCGATGTCGAGAGAAAGGGAACCGGTCGGGATCACGCGGATCTGCTGCCGCGCGCCGTCGGCGCCGAGACGCATGATCGATCCCTTGCCGTACTGCTTCTCGATCTGGGCAAGGGTCGAATCGAGCGCCCGGGCGGTGTCGGCCGGCGTCCCCCCCCACGTCTTCTCATCTTTTTTCGTCTTGTCCGTCTTGCTCGGCATGGCTTGTCCGTCCTTTCCGCTCCCACCCGGGACGCGAAACCCCTCCGGTTGCGGTAGTATAGCAGCATGGCCGGGCTCTGTCCCCCATGAAGTACACCCTCTCCGGGCGCCCGCTCCGGGCCGCCGCCCGTGGAAGACGCAGAAAACAAGGCGGTTGCGGCGAGGAGCCCGGTCGACAGCCGCAAGGGAATGAGTTATGCTCAGCCTGTCGCCGACAACGGGGGCGATCAGGGCGTTTCGAAGAGAGACGCGGGTTTTCGACCCGGGCGGTTCCCCTGGGGGGGGAGACGCGGAGGGCCTCCGAGACGAGGGGAGGGAAGGGCGGGAAAAAACAGACAAATCATCTACTATCGCTGGACTTTCGCTTGCCGATCATGTTAACATAGGGACGCTCCCACAGCTTACGGTGCTCCGTCCCCCTCGGCGAGCGGCGCGACGGTCGGCGGTTCGAGCCGCTCCGCGAATCCCGGGGGGGTGACATGGGGACCCGGGTCAGAGGGCGCCCATGAGCCCGTCCGGTGGTTCGGCCTTCTTCATCTCCGCGTCAAGCGGGGGGCCGAGGAGGGTCGCCAGCTTGAGATGTGTGTTTGAAAGGAGGACTCAAGGATGAGGAAGTCACTTCTGTTCGCGGCCGTGGTTGGCTGTCTGGTGGCCGTCGGGTCCGCCCAGGCGACCCTTCCCTGCGCCGCGTACTCGTCGTGCGTGATCGCGACGTCCAACCCGTGTGCCGATGCGGACCTCAGGTGGTGCCCGAAG
The DNA here is from genome assembly GCA_043818685.1 of Candidatus Eiseniibacteriota bacterium. GTDB lineage: Bacteria > Orphanbacterota > Orphanbacteria > Orphanbacterales > Orphanbacteraceae > VGIW01. The sequence goes on along the minus strand of JBDRFQ010000501.1, from coordinate 3,640 downwards.
GGCGACTATGGCACGATCACCATCCGCGTCACCGTGCGAAACTGCCTCAACGCCCCGTTGGCCGGCTGTCCGGTCCGCCTGGACCTCTCGGCGGTCGGTGACCCGCAGGACGAGCTGGGGACCGCCAGCATGATGATCGTAGGGAGCGCGTCCCGCCTCGACACGTCCGACGCCAACGGCGCATGCAGCTACGTGATCACGGGCGGCGGCTGCGGCCGCTTCGAGCTGACCTGGTCCGCGACCGCGACCTGTGCCACGCCCGAGGTGCTGCTCTGCCAGAACGTGAACGTTTACTGCGTGAAGTCCCCGGACATGAACGGGAACGGCACCGTGAACTTCCAGGACACGATCAAGTATGCGATTCAGCTGAACGCCGGAGCCGGCTACTGCGGAGATTTCAACTGCAACGGCACCGTGAACTTCCAGGACACGTTCGTGTACGCCGTCCATCTGAACCACGGCAGCACGTACCCCGGGTTCACGATGACTGCCGGGGTCTTGGGCGACTGCCCGTAGGATTCCCTTTTCACGGAAGCGAGGGGCGGCTCTTCGGAGCCGCCCTTTTTTTGCGTCCGTTGACGGGCCGCGGCGGCGATGGTACCCTTCCGTCCGTTCGGGCTGTCCGCCCGTTCGCCGGATCACCGGAGGTTCGCTCGTGCGCCGACTCCTGCCCGCCCTTCTCGCACTCGCCCTCCTTTCCTGCGGAGGGAACGGGGACTCCGCGAAGGACAGGGCCGCGAGCCGGGGGCCGAAGAAGGGCCCGCCACCGATCGCGGCGCCCGCCGGCCGGCCGGAAGCCCCGCCCCCCATCGACCCGGACCGCGAGGAGGAGATCCGCACCGGCTCCCCCGCGGAGCGGCTTCTCGCGAAGTACGAGCTTCTCGTCGAGCGGATCCTCATCGAGCGGAAGGAGAACGTCTTCAGCGCCGACCGCACGGTCGATCACGGCCTCATCCCCCTCGCGAAGGAGCACCACCGCCTCCTCGAGGAGGGAACGATCGACACGACCCTTACGCTCGAGTTCGCGCGCCTCGCCGAGTTTGTCCTCGCCAGCCACATCCTCTCGGAGCAGGACCCGCACGGCGTGAAGGCAAGGAGCCGGATCGACCACGTCCGGGGGATGATCCCGGCGCACGAGAGACCGCCTACCCCCTGAGCGGAAACTCCCGAAGGACCTCGTAGCGGGCGCCCCGGGGCGAGAGCGTGCTCTTCATGAGAGAGAAAGAGGCCGCGCGCGCCTCGACCGGTTCGACGGCGATCCCGGCGAAACGCTTGCGGAAACGAGGCGTGAGAGAACCCTTCGTTCTCCCGACGGTGATGTGGGCGTGGAAGCGCTTCTCCTTCGGAAACCCGAGACCCGTGATCGACTCCTCGATGCGCGCGGCGAGGGAGGTGACCGCTTCCTCCCCCTCCGAGACGCCGACCCAAAGAACGCGCGCGGCGCGGAGGTTCGGAAAAGCGCCCGCGGACCCGAGACGGAAAGTGAACGGGCTCGCGGAGGCGGCCGCTCGCGAGAGGCGCTCCTCGATCCGGAGGAGGCCGTCCCGCCCGACATCTCCGAAGAAGCGGAGCGTGACGTGGAGGTTCTCGGGGGGAACCCAGCGCACCGGGTCGCCGGCGCCCCGGAGGGGCGCGATTTGTCCTCCCACCTCGTCCCTCTGCCCGCAGGAGAGGGGGAGGGCGAGAAACGCGCGAATCCTCTCCGCGCCGGGCGCTTCGCTCATCGGGTTTCCTCGAGCCCGCCGAGAAGAAACAGGCGGATCAGGTTGATCGCGTGGAGGGCCGCGCGGTCCTTCACACGGTCGCGGCTCCCCGGGAGGCGCCACTCGCGCACGATCGTTCCTCCCTCCGCGTCGAGCGCGGCGTAGACGAGGCCGACCGGCTTCCCCTCCACCGTCTCCGGACCGGCGACGCCGGTGACTCCGACCCCGAGGTCGGTCTTCGCGCGCGCGCGAACCCGCCGGGCGAGCTCCGCGGCGACCTCCGCGGACACCGTCCCCTCGGCCCGGACGAGCTCGTCGGGGAGGCCGAGCGTCTCGACCTTTCGCGAGGCCTGATACGGGACGTACCCCTCGCGAAAGAAGGCGCTGCTCCCCCCGATCGTGGTGAGGAGATCCGCCACGCGCCCGCCCGTGCACGACTCCGCGACCGCGATCGTCCGCCGGTTGAGGAGAAGAAGGTACCCGACGACCTCCTCGAGCTCCTCCTCGCGCGTCGAGTAGACCAGGTTCCCGAGGAGGTTCGCCGCCTCGTCGACGTTCTCGTCGAGAACGCGCTGCGGGTTCTCGTGCGCCCCTTCCTTGAGACGAAAACGAAGCGTGATCCCCCTCCGCTCCGGGAGAAAGGCGACGCTGACCGGCCTCTCCTCCTCGAGATAGTCTCCGAGAAGATCGGCGATCGAGTTCTCCCCCATCCCCCACGTGCGGAGGACCCTCTGCGGGACCGCCGCTTCCCCGTTCCGCTCTCGGAGATAAGGGAGCAGCCCCTCCTCGGTGAGATGCCGCATCTCGGCGGGAACGCCGGGGAAGGCGAACACCTCGCTCTTTCGGAGGCGGAGGTGAATCCCCGGGGCGAGGCCCACCCGGTTCGGGATCTTGCGCGCCCCCTCCGGAAGGGCCGCTTGCGCGACGTTGATCGCGGGCATCCGGATCTTCCTGTCCCGGTAGAAGACCTCCATCTCCTGGACGAGATCGGGGTCCGGCACGAGGCGGACCCCGGCAAGCTCGGCAAGCGCCTGGCGCGTGCGGTCGTCCGGCGTGACGCCGAGCCCCCCGGTCACGATCACGAGCGGCGAGCGCGAGGCCGCCTCCCGCACCGCCTCGCGGATCTCGCGTAGATCGTCGCCGACCGTCGTGTGGCGAACGACCCGCACGCCGAAGGCGGCCACGCTCGCCGAGAGGAACTGGGCGTTCGTGTCGGCGGTCACGCCGAGAAGAAGCTCGTCGCCGATCAGGACCAGCTCGGCGGTCTGGAGAGGGGCTTCCTTCACCGGACCTTCCCTCCGATGAAGAGGAGGAGCCGGAGGGCGAGGTTCGCGTAGATGCCGGCGGCCACGTCGTCGAGGAGGATCCCCCACCCGCCGCGTGCCTTCTCGGCGAGCCGGACGGGGAACGGCTTCACGATGTCGAAGAGCCGGAAGAGGAAGAAGCCGGCGGCAACCGCTGCGAGGGAGTTCGGGACGAGGAAGAGCGCGACGAGCATCCCGACGACCTCGTCAACGACGACGATTCCCGGGTCCCTGCCGTGCGCCGCCTCCGCCGCGCGGCACGACCAGACGCCGGCGAAGAAGAGGAGAACGAGGAGCGCACCCCAGCCCGGATGCGTCCACGCGGGGATCCCGGGGATCCGGCCCGGAAGAAGCAGGAAGGCCGCCGCGGCCGCGGACCCGGCGGTGCCCGGCGCGACCGGGGCCAGCCCGGCCCCCGCCGCCGAGTAGATCCACCAGGAGAGGCTCTTCCGATCCGAACGGTTCATCGACTTATTCATCATCCATCAAGAACGGAAACCGTCTGCTTTCGGTGTGCGAGCAAACGGCGGGCAGTTGCATGCCGGCGCCGCGGATGAGCCGCGGCGGGGACCGTCGGCTCCATCCGCGGCAGGCGATGCGGGCGCTACGCGCCGCATCGCCCCCTACTCGAGC
>JBDRFQ010000500.1:0-3270 GCA_043818685.1 Candidatus Eiseniibacteriota bacterium | reverse complement strand
CTCCCATGGTTATGTCCTCGTCGACGGCGAAGCCCTCGACCTGCGTGAACATCGCGGAATGGGTCGCGTCTATCTCGTCTTTCCTGTAGGCCCTTCCTGGGCTGATCACGTAAAGTGGGGGGGGCCGCTTCTCCATGACCCTCACCTGGACCGGCGAGGTGTGAGTCCGGAGCAGGAGGTCCCGGGGATCGTCCTCACTCGGATCACCGCGCTCGATATAGAACGTGTCCTGCAGGGACCTGGCGGGGTGGTACACGGGTGTGTTCAGCGCCTCGAAGTTGTAGTAGTCGAGCTCGACCTCCGGCCCGGTCTCGACGGAATACCCGAGGCTCAGGAATATAGAGATCACCTCGTCTTCGACCCGGGTGAGCAGGTGCCTGTGCCCCGTTGGCATCTTCCTGCCCGGAAGCGTGACGTCGATCGCATCCCGGCTGAGCTTCTCAGCCATCTCCCCCTCGGAGAGGGCGGCGGCCTTCTCTCGAAGCCCCTCTTCGACCGCTTTTCGGAGCAGGTTACCGATCTCGCCCAAGGCCGGTCGCTCCTCGGGTGGGGCTTCCCCTATCCGCTTGAAAACGCCGGATACGCTTCCCTTCTTGCCGAGCAGGGCAACCCGCGCGTCCTCTACGTCAGAGAGCGTCCGGCAGCCATCCGCCCTGGCGAGTGCATCGTTCACCAGAGCTTTCTCTTCCGGCCTCTCACGCAGGAGCTCCATGAGCCGTTCAAGGTCCTGCAAATCCTCACCCCTTGCAGGCCGCGGTCTTCCGCTGACGCACGGCCTCGAAAAGAACCACGGCCGCCGCCGCGGCCACGTTCATCGATTCCGCGGCTCCGGGCATCTCGATATATGTCGTACCGTCAAGGAGTCTCATATCCTCCCCGGGTATGCCTGTCGCCTCGTTTCCCACCACCAGCGCCGTCGGAGCCGTGAGGTCCGCGTCCAGGTAGCATCTTTCTCCGCGGATATCGAGCCCGAGGAGCATAGCTCCGACGTCCGTGGTCGTCTTCTTTATCTGCTCGAGGGACGCATCCCGTACGAGCGGGACGTGGAAGTGCGAACCCGCCGCTGAGCGTACCACCTTGGGGTTATAGATATCCACACATCCAGGGGTAGCCACGAACCCTTCCACGCCAGCGGCGTCCGCGATACGGATGAGACCCCCCAGGTTACCGGGATCCCTTACCTCGTCCGCTATCAGCATGAGCGAGGGGCCGCCAGAATAGAGGTCTTCGAGCCCCTTATCCACCTGTTCTACGACTCCTACGAGCCCCTGCGAGGTGACTACATCTGAGATGTAACCCATCACTTCTTCGGTGACCCTGTGCATCTGCACCGGCTTTCCGATAAGGTGCCGCAGGTGTTCGGCATCGGCCGCTCGTGAGTCCGCATAGAGGACCTCTCTGAAATGCGCTCCCGAACCCGCCGCCTCGCCAAGGAGCCTCAGCCCTTCTATGACGAAAAGCCTGTCTTTGTCCCTGTACGTTCGTCGCGAGAGACGTCTTACCCTCTTGACCGCATCGTGGTTGCGGCTCGTGAGTACGTGCTGCATAATGCGCCGGAGCGGTTACCCCGCCGTCGCCTCGTCCCCGGCTTCTGCCGAGGCGTCCCCTTGCTCCTCTTCCGCGGCCGGCGCTTCGATCTTCTCCACCGGGGCGCGGGCCGCCCGCGGCCCCTTTGTCAGCGCCCCACCGTCGGAGTTCTTCGCCGCCACGTCGACGAGCTCTTTGAAGGCTTTAGGGTCGTGGATGGCCAGGTCCGCGAGGATCTTGCGATCGACCTCCAGCCCGGCGTTCTTCAACCCGTTGATGAACTTGCTATAAGACATCCCGTGCTCGCGCGCCGCCGCGTTGATCCTGCTGATCCACAGCTTCCGGAAATCTCCCTTGCGGGTTTTGCGGTCCCTGTAGGCGTACTGGAGCGAATGCATCACCTGCTCGTTCGCGGAACGGTAGCAGTTGCTCTTGCGTCCCCGGTAGCCGCGCGCCAGTTTGAGTACTTTCTTCCTGCGCTTCCTCGTGGCCGGGCTGTTCCTGGTCCTGGGCATTTCAATCAACCCCTTTTAAGGGAAACGAATAAGGTCTCGTCGAATCCGGCTCCGCGTGCCGCCTACCGCTGCTTCGGGAGGCCCAGCACCTTCCTCACACTCTTCGCGTCTGCGCCTGCGACGTCCGTTTCTTTGTCCAGGTGACGCTTGCGATTCGCGCTCTTCTCGGTGAAGAGGTGGCTGTTATAAGCCTTCTTGCGTCGCAACTTCCCCGAACCCGTAACCCGGAAGCGCTTGGCAGCTCCCCGGTGAGTCTTCATCTTCGGCATCGAATCACTCCTTCTTAATCCTCTTTTCCCTTTTTATGCTCGGTCACTATCGGGTTGAGGACCATCGTCATATTCCGGCCGTCGAGTTTGGGCTTAGCCTCCACCGTGGCGATCTCGCTGACGTCGCCAGCGAGCCGGTTCAGCAGCTTCAGGCCGAGTTCCGTGTGCGTCATCTCTCGACCCCTGAACATGATGGTGATCTTCACCTTGTTCCCCTGGCTGAGGAACCTCACCACGTGCTTTTTCTTCGTCTCGTAGTCATGGATGTCGATCTTCGGCCGCATCTTCATCTCTTTGACGACGATTATGCTCTGCTTCTTTCGGGCGGCTTTCTGTTTCTGATCGAGCTCGTAGCAATACTTGCTGTAATCCATTATCTTGCAGACAGGCGGATCGGCCTGCGGGGCGATCTCCACCAGGTCCAGGTCCTGCTCGATGGCTATCTTCTGTGCCTCCTCGATAGGCTGGATCCCCAGCTGCTGCCCCTGGGCCGAGATGAGCCTCACTTGCGGACACCTGATCATCTCGTTGATCCTCAAGTTCGTGGTTACGATCCTCATCACTCCTTTGGTCGTTTACCCGAAAAAAACGGGTGGCACAATGCCACCCTCCGATGATCCTTTATGGATAACCCTGCCGGTAGCCTTTTCCTTCCGCCTGCTCTTTCGGCGGCACCGCAGGGTGAGGAGCGGCACTGACGCCCCTTCTTGACCGATTATCTTTTCGAAGTATAGCGAATCGCATCCGGGCTGTCCAACCTTGAGACCGGCTCCGCGATCCCGACTGACGTGGATCGTTCAAACTGTCTATAATACTCGTGAAGATTAAGAAAGGCAGGCAAATGCTCCAGCCCAAACCGAAGGTGCTGATCGCCGACGACGACCACAACCTCCGGCAGCTTCTTGTGGAAGCTCTTCCAAAACACAAGTACGAGGTGTACCAGGCCGCGGACGGACGCG
>JBDRFQ010000499.1:0-8868 GCA_043818685.1 Candidatus Eiseniibacteriota bacterium | reverse complement strand
GGCACGGCATCCCCGTGGTTCTCCGGAACGGCGATCCGATCGGCGGGCTTCAGTTCCAGGTGCGCTTCGACACGACCGCGATCGACACCGTGTACGGGATCGACATCGATCCGTCGAGCCGCCTCTACGCGGGCGAGGGGGGCGATTCGCTCATCGGATCGCGCTACGCGCAGCCGACCGACTCGACGCTCCGTGTCCTCACGGTCGATCTCGATCCGGTCGAAGGGGACTCGCTGGGCGGCTCGCTTCGATCGATCCCCCCGGGGAACGGCCTCCTCTTCTTCATCGTCGTGGGGGTGGGCGGCGAGTTTCCGGTCCTCCCGGACACGGTGCGCCTCGGGCTTCAGGATGCCTTCTTCTCCACGCCCTCGGGAAGCACCGGCATCGAGCCGGACACGACGAACGGCCTCCTCATCGTGACCGACTAATCGGCCCCGGCCGGCCCACGGCCCGATTGACCCGCGCCCTCTCTTTCTGGTAACATGTTGTATGTCAAGGGGACGCAACCTGGGCGGTGCACGCGCTCCCCGCTACGGCCGCGTGCCGCGGCTCGCGAGGTCTCCCTCTCATCGCCGCTCCCAGGGGCGCGGTGCCGAGACCGGGATTCCGGGAGCGGCTCATCCAGGCCGGCCTCTCGGCCCCGCCCGGCATCCTCGCGACGAAGACGCGTGCAGGATCCGGGCCGGTCTCCGGCCGGACAAGTCCCCGGCTCCCGGAAGAGCGCCGTCCATGTCCGAAACCGATCACGCGATGAGCCTCGGGAGGGTGGTTATCCTGCGCGCGTTGCTCGTGCTCTTGGTCTCGGGGCTGGCGGCGGCCGCCGGCCCGGTCTTCGGGGCGCTTCCGGCGCCGACCGGGCTCTCCGCGTCCGTCGATTCCTGCTGGGGGGTGAGGCTCTCCTGGGACAATCTCCCCGGGGCCGACTCGTTCTACGTGCAGCGCGGGGCCGAGGTCTTCCACACGGACACGCTCTTCTTCCGGGACACCGGCGCGCCCGAGGGCTTCTCGGACTACTCGGTCGCGGGGATCGACAAGGACGGAATCGGCGGCATCTCCTCGGTGACGGGGCGCCGTCTCGCCGCGCCCGATCCTCCGGGGAACCTCGCGGCGAGCGACACCTCCTGCGTGCTCGTTCATCTCGAGTGGAGCGCCGCGGCCGATGCGGACAGCTACCGGGTCTCCCGCGACGGGCTCCTTCTCGCCACGCTCCCCTCTTCGGATCTCTCTTACGACGATGCCCCCCGGCGCGGGCCGCTACGAGTACGCGCTCTCCGCGGGGAACGCGTGCGGGTGGTCCGCCGAGGCGGCGGACAGCGGAGTGGTGCTCGCCCCTCCGGCGCCGCCGACGGGCGTCTCCGCGTCGGACGATGTGTGCGGCTCGATCGAGATCTCGTGGAGCCCGTCGTCGGGCGCGGAGGGGTACCGCGTCCTGAGGGACGGGAGCGTCCTGGCGGAAGCCGGGGGGACCTCCTACTCGGACGCGTCGGCGGTCCAGGGTTCGTCTTATGTCTATACCGTTTTGGCGCGGAACAAATGCGGGGAGTCGGCCGAGAGCGCTCCGGACACCGGACACCGCCCGTGGGACGCGCCGGCCGCGCCGGCCGGCGTCCAGGCGACGTCGGATCGCTGCGACGGCGTCCTCGTGGAGTGGCAGGACGGGATCGGCGAGGACGGCTACGTGGTCTCGCGCGATGGGGTCCCCCTCGACACGCTCGCCGCGGGCGAGGTTTCGTTTCTGGACGCGTCGGCGCCGGCCGGCGTCTCCCTCGCCTATCGCGTCGGCGCGTTCAACGGATGCGGCCCGGTTCCGGTGTTCTCGCCGCCGGCGGAGGGGCTCCGCCCGCCGGTCCCCGGGGCTCCCCCCTTCGTCGAGGCGGACTCGGTGTGCGGAGGGGTGCGCCTCCGGTGGGGGGACGTCGCGTGGGAAGAGGGGTACGCGATCGAGCGGGACGGGGCGCCGCTCGACACGGCTGCGGCGGACGACACGGCGTACGTCGACGCCGGCGCGGCGGCGGGCGTGCCGCACGAGTACCGGGTGGGTTCGTTCAACGCCTGCTCGGGAGCGCCCTCGTACGCGGGGCCGGTCGCGGGCGTGCGTCCCCACGACGCCCCGGGCACGCCCGGCGCCTTCACCGCCTCGGACACGATCTGCGGCCTGGTGCGGCTCGCTTGGGGCGCCGTCCCGCACGCCGATTCGTTTGATGTCTATAGGGATTCCGTCCGCATCGCCGTCGTCGCCGCACCGGCGTTCGAGGACGCCCCGCCTCCGGGGACGTACCTCTACGAGGTCTCGGCCCGAAACTCGTGCGGTGCCGGTTCGCGCGCCGCGGACAACGGGGCCCGTCCGCCGGACGCCCCCCTCCCTCCGGCGAACCCGGCCGCGTCCGACACGAGCTGTCACTTCGTCCTGGTGACCTGGGACGACACGGCGGACGAGGAGGGTTACCGGGTTCACCGGAACGCCGTCCCAATCGCGACGCTTCCCGCCGGGAGCATCTCCTACCAGGACGGCGGGGTCGAGAGCGGCGAAACCCACGCCTATCGGATCGAGGCGTTCAATAGCTGCGGCGGCTCATTGAGCGATGAAGTGACCGGCGAGAGAATCCTCGGCTACCCCGATCCTCCGGACGATGTCTCGGCGAGCGACGCGCTTTGCGAGAGCGTCTTCGTTTCGTGGAGCCATCCCGGAGCGCCCGGGCAGATCGACAGCTTCCAGGTTCTCTTCCGCGCCTCAGGGGGCGGCCCCGGCTGGACGCGCGCCGGGGTCGTCCCCCCCGACGCCGGCCCGAGCTTCGGGTTCGGTCACGCGCAGACCCCCGGCCTCTGGGAGTACCGCGTTGCCGCGTTCAGCTCGTGCGGACCCTCGCCGGAGAGCGAGGGGAGCGTCGACGGGGCGGCCGCTCTCACGATTCCGTCCGCGCCCTCAAGCCTCGCGGCGAGCGAGTCGCTCTGCACGCGCGTCGAGCTCGGGTGGTTCGCTTCGGCGGACGCGGACACCTACGTCGTCTTCCGCGACGGGGCCGAGATCGCCAAGGTCCTCGCCCCCGGCCTCTCTCACGTCGACACCCCGGTCTCCGGAACGCACCTCTACGCCCTCCGGGCGGCGAACCGCTGCGGCCGGTCCGGCGCGGCGACGGCGACCGGGTACGCCAGGCCTCTCCCGGCGGCGCCCTGGAACGTCTCCGCGTCGACCGACTCGTGCGGCCTGATCCGGATCGAGTGGGAGGGGGCGCCCTCGGACACCGGCTACTACCTCTACCGCGACGGCGCGCCTCTCGGCGGGACGCCGGAAGGCGTGACGTTCTTCCGCGACACGGGCGCGGCTCCGGGGCCCCACGCCTATCGGGTCGGGGCGCTCGACGAGTGCGGGCGCTCGGACTCGGTCGCGGCGAACGGGATCCGTCCGCCCGACGCCCCGGCCGCTCCGGGCGCCGTCTCCGCCAGCGACGCCGTGTGCGGGGCCGTCCTGCTCGAATGGAGCGCTGTGCTTAACGCCGATTCCTTTGATGTCTATCGCGATTCGTTCCGTATCGCGACGACCGCCGGGACCGCCCTTCAGGACGCCCCGCCCCCCGGCACGTATCTCTACGAGGTGTCGGCGAGGAACTCGTGCGGGGCCGGTCCGCGGCGGTCCGACGCTGGAACACGCCCGCCCGACGCGCCCTCCGCCCCCTCGGGGATCGCCGCGACCGACACGGTCTGCGGGGCGATCAAGGTCTCGTGGAGCGCGGCGGCGAACGCGGAAGGCTACCGCGTGTTTCGCGACGGACTCTTTCTCGCGGAGGCGGACACGGAGTTCCACACGGACCTCTCCGCGGCGGCGGGCTCCTCGTACGCCTACACGGTGAGCGCGTGGAACGGCTGCGGGGAGTCGGGGGAGAGCGCGCCGGAGATCGGCCGCCGTCCCTGGAACGCCCCCGCGGCGCCGGCAGACGCGGCGGCCTCGTCGGGCCGCTGCGACGGCGTCCTGGTCACGTGGGGGGACGGGATCGGCGAGGAGGGCTACGTCGTCGATCGGAACGGCGCGGCTCTGGACACGCTCGATGCCGGGGAGACGTCGTATCTGGACGCCTCCGCGCCGGGAGGGGTCTCGCTCAGCTACCGGGTGGGCGCGTTCAACCGGTGCGGGCCCGTTCCGAACTTCTCGCCCCCCGCGGCAGGGTTCCGCCTTCCCGTCCCGGCGGCCCCCGCTTCTCTCGAGGCAGACTCGGTTTGCGGCGGCGTTCGGATCCGCTGGGCCGATGTGTCGTGGGAGGACGGCTACGCGGTGGTGAGAGACGGCGGCGTCATCGACACGGTGGGCGCGGACGCGACGGAGTACGTCGACAACGCCCCGGCGCCGGGGTCCTCCCACGAGTACGCGGTCGGGTCGTTCAACGCCTGCTCGGGCGCGCCTTCGTACGCCGGGCCGGTGACCGGGGTCCGCCCGTACGACGCGCCGCCGGCGCCCGCGAACGTCGCGGCCACGGACGATCTCTGCGGCGAGATCCGGATCAGCTGGAACGCCGCGGCCCACGCGGACAGCTACCGCGTGTTCCGGAACGGAAGCCCGATCGGGACGGTGGCCGGAACGTCGCTCGTCGACGGGATGGCGCCCCCGGGGACCTACGCGTACACGATCGCCGCGCGCAACTCGTGCGGCGAGTCGAGCGCGAGCGTGCCGGACGCGGGGACGCGGCGCCCGGCCGCCCCGCTCGCCCCGTCGGGCCCCGCCGCGTCGGACACGAGCTGTCATTTCATTTTGGTGACGTGGGGGGACGTCGAGAACGAGCAGGGCTACAAGGTCCACCGCGACGGCCAGCCGGTCGCCGACCTCGCGGCGAACGCGACCCTCTTCCGCGACGCCTTCGTCGCGAGCGGCACACAGCATTCGTACCGGATCCAGTCGTACAACGCCTGCGGGAGCAGCTTCAGCGCCGCCGTCGTCGGCGAGCGAATCCTCGGCTATCCGGATTCCCCCGTCCAGGTTTCCGCCACGGACGGGCTCTGCGACCGAATCAGGGTCGGTTGGGTGTTCACTGGAGGGGACGTCGACAGCTTCACCGTTTCCTACCGGGACACCGCGGAGCTCGGATGGACCCGCGCCGGGTCCGCGCCCCGACCGGCGCGCACGTTCGATCACTTTCCCCCGGCCGGCACTTACGAGTACCTCCTTCAGGCGCACAACTCGTGCGGCGCCTCGCCCGAGGCCGTCTGGAGCAAGGACGTGGGAACGCGTCCGAGCGCGCCGGCGGCCCCCTCGTTCCTCTCCTCGAGCGACCGCGAGGTGTGCGGCGCGCGCGAGTTCTGGCTTCTCTGGAAGCGCGTCGGGGGGGCGACCGGCTATGTCGTTCTCGAGGGCTCCGACGAGCACGACGTGGGAACCGATACGGTTTACACCGCAACGAAAACCGCCGAGGGGACCTACTCCTTCCGGGTCCGCGCCCGGAACGCGTGCGGGGCAAGCGCGCCGAGCGACGCGTGGGAGGTCGATGTGCAGGCCGGCGCGCTCGCCCCGACCGGCGTCTCGATCAGCGACGGCTCCTGCGGGGCGATCCGGATCTCCTGGGCGCCGTCGTCGTCGAGCGACGTCTGGATCGAGAGCGGCGGGGATCGGGTCTACCTGAGCGGCGTGAGTTCCTCCACGGACACGCTCCCCGGGGGCGGATCGCGGAGCTACGCGATCGGCGGGTGGAACAGCTGCGACACGCTCGAGGCCGCGGCGGAGGGGACCGGCTTCGCCTATCCGCTCGCGGTCGCCGCCCCTGTGGGAGTGGAGGCGACCCGCGGGCTCTGCGATTCGGTTCGGATCACGTGGAGCTACTTCCCCGAGCAGGCCGGCGTCGACTCGTTCCGCGTCCTCCGCACGGACGGCCCGATCACCTCGACGGTCGCCGTCGTTTCCGCGGACGCCCCGCGCGAGGCGGTCGACCGGAACGTTTCGGCGGGAATGCTTTATCTCTATAGGGTGCGCGCCGAGAACCCCTGCGCGACCGCCGCTTCCCTGTCCGACACGGGGTTCGCCTACGCGCGTCCGGGGAGCGTGACCTGGAACGCGCCCGCCTCCGCCGCGTGCGTCGGCGAGCCCTTCCGGCTCCGCTGGAACGCAGCGGGGAACGCCGACAGCTACGAGGTCCGCAAGAACGACGTTCCCGTCGATACCGTGATCGCGAGGGAGCTCATCCTGATCGACACGGTGCCGGGGGTTCACCGCTTCCGAATCGCGGCGATGAACGACTGCGGCTACGGGACGCCGAGCGAGCCTTGGACCGTGACGGTAAGCATGCCGCCCCTTCCCCCGTCGGGGGTGCGCCTCGACACCTCCTTCTGCGACTCGGTGGTGGTTCATTGGAGCCCGCAGGTGGACAGCGTCCGCGTCTACCGCTCGGACCGCGCCGAGGCGATCTGGAAGGGCCCCGGGAACGGGCGCGTCGTGGACAGGCCGACTCGGGCGGTGACCTACCGCGTTCACGGGTTCAACGGGTGCGGGGAATCGGACGGCGGCGAGGCGGTGCTCGCCCGCCCGCGGATTCGCCCCGCCGCTCCCTCGACGGTGACCGCGACCGACGCGTTCTGTGACTCGGTGATCATCACGTGGAGTTTCGCGCCGAGCACGATTCCGGTCGAGTGGATCGAGGTGGTCCGGAGCCGGAACGACACGATCATCCTCGTCGCCTCGCCCCTCGGGCCGACCGTGCGCCGCTTCGTCGATCGGGGCGGCGCGGGGACCTATCGGTACGAGGTGGTCGCGCGCAACGCGTGCGGCGCTTCGCAGGGAGGAACGACCTCGTCGGACCAGGGCGGTTTCCTGCCCGACGTCGGCCAGGTCGTGTTCGTGTCCTCATCCGACAGCGCGGCGTGCGTCGGCGGAACCCTCGCCCTCCGGTGGATAGTGGTCCCCGGCGCCCTCTTCTACCGGATCCTCGAGGATGTCGGGGGCGCGGAACGCGTGGTCGAGATCGTGGACGACGGGAGCCGGGATCGGACGTCCCTCCCCGCGGGATCGCCCGGCGCCCGCGTCTTCCGCGTTCAAGCGGTCGGCGTGTGCGGCGCGGGTCCCCGCAGCGAGGACTATGAGATCGTCGTCTACTCTCTGCCGATTCCTCCGTCGGGCTTCGCGGCAACGACCGATCTCTGCGGAGAGGTGCGCCTGACATGGGATCCTCCGGGGAATCCCGTGGGTGTGGTCCGCGTGTATCGCGACGGCGAGCCGGTCGGGTCCGCCGCGGGCTCCGAGGGCGTGTTCATCGACCGCGCGGTAACCGAGGGGGTCGCCTACGCGTACACCGCGGCGGGCGAGAACCTGTGCGGGGTCTCTTCCCAGACCACGGCCGTGGAGGGCTCCTCGCGCCCCGGCCTCGCTCCTCCCGCGCCGACGAGCCCCCCGGACGGCGCATCGGGCCTGCCGATCCCCGTCCGGCTCGCGTGGGGCGCGGTCGACGGGGCGGAGGGGTACGCGCTCCGCGTCGAGGAGCCCGGCTCCGGCGCGGTGATCGCGGACACGCTTCTTCCGCCCGACCCCGCGTTTCTCCTCGCGTCCCTCGGGATCGGGGATACCTACCGCTGGCGCGTGGCGACGCGGAGCGTGTGCGGCGTCGGCGTTCCGAGCGCATGGCGGACGTTCGCCACCCTCTCGATCGCGCCCTCCGCGCTTTCGAGCGATCCGGCGGACGGCGAGGACGACGTGGCGGTCGACGCGGTCATCCGCGTGACGTTCAGCGTTCCGCTCGACCCGGCTTTTCTTTCGGGAGTCAAGCTTTATTTCGGAACGTCGGAGGTCGAGGGGAACCGGTCGCTCGAGAGCGGCGGCAACCGGCTCGTCTTCGCTCCATCCTCTTTGCTCGCGTACGGAACGACGTACACGCTCGACTTCTCCCTCCTCTTCGACGTCTTCGGGCGGTCGCTCGAGGACCTCCCGCCGATCGCCTTCACGACGAGGCCGGGGGAGAGGCCGTTCGGAGACATGGACGGCGACTACGAGCGCGATCTCGCCGACGTCGATCTCGCGATCCTCATGCTCCTCGGTCTCCGCGACCCGGCGGAGCAGCCCTTCTCCCGCATCAATCTGAACGGGGACGACGCCTACAACGTGGCGGACCTCGTTCTTCTTGTTCGGGTGCTGGTCGAGGAGGGGATGAGCCTCCTTGCGGAGAAGCGGGCGGAGCCGATCGCCGTCGAAGCTCATGCCGAGGCGGACTTCCAGCCGAACCGGAGCCGGGTCACCCTCTCCTTCCCGATCCCCCCGGGTGCGCGGGCAGGGCTCGTCGAGATCGTCCTGCCGGAGGGAAAAGCCCGCGACCTCCTCGGCGTGGCCTTCGAGGGGAGCGAGGCGGGCGATCTCCGCCGGGCGCGCGGCGAGGACGGGGTGGTGCGAATTCTCGTGGTGCCGCCGATCGACGGTCCGCGCGGCCGTGCGGCGGGGGGCGCCGCCGAAGGGCGGCTCGCGCTCCTCCTCGGGGGCGGGAGCCCTCCGGACGGGATCGAGATCAGGCGCATGGCCTGGTCCGACGGAGAGTGCGGCGTCCGCTTCTTCCGCCCCGAGAGCGGGGGCGCGGTCCCGGTCCGGTCGGCCGGAAGCGTCGAGATCCGCCCGAACCGTCCGAATCCGTTCAACCCGAGCACCGAGATCCACTATTTCATTCCGAACGCCTCGCATGTGCGGCTCCGGGTGCTCGATCCCGGCGGGCGCGTCATCGCGATTCTAGCGGACCGCCTCGAGGGGGCGGGGTGGCACACGGAGGTGTGGGACGGGCGGACGGGCGCGGGGGCCGATGTCGCCTCGGGCGTGTACTTCGCCTGCCTCGAGACGATCGCCGGCGCGCGCACCGTCCGGATGACCCTCGTCCGGTAGCCGGGATCGCGCGTCCTCTCCCAATCGGGGACACGTAC
>JBDRFQ010000498.1:0-4048 GCA_043818685.1 Candidatus Eiseniibacteriota bacterium | reverse complement strand
GAACCCGGCGTGAGGAACGGACCCGTAGCGACGGAGGTCGCGGTACCACTCGAGCGTTTCGGGGGGAAGTCCGTGCCTCCGGATCTGCTCGTCGAGATACTCGAGCGACTCCGCCCTCACCCCCCCCCGACGATCTCTCCGTACCCCTCCGGCGCCAGGAGATCGACCCCGAGAGCGAGCCTCTCGTCCCCCGGGTCCGGAGCCATGTAGAACGCCTTCAGCGCCCGGGGAAAGCGGTGGACGAACAGGGGGTCTTCGTAGAGACCGGCGAGGATCGTCTCCTCGTCGCCCCCGATGTCGGCGCCCCATTCGATCGCGTGACCCTGCTCGTTCAGCTTCCGGATCGCCTCGTCGTAGGAGATGCGGGGGAACGGGGCCCGCACCGCTTCGAGCTTCGCGACATCGCGCTCGAGGCTGCGGAGCTCCTCTCCGCTCTTCTCGATCACGACGCCGATCACGTCCGACACCATCCGTTCGGCGAGGGTCATCACGTCGTCGAGGTCCGCCCACGCCATCTCCGGCTCCAGCATCCAGAACTCGTTCAGATGCCGGCGGGTCTTGTGCTTCTCCGCGCGGAACGTCGGTCCGAAGCAGTAGACCTTCCCGAAGGCCATCGCCGCCGCTTCCATGTACAGCTGCCCGCTCTGTGTCAGGTAAGCCCGCTCCCCGAAGTAGTCGGTTTCGAAAAGGGTCGACGTCCCTTCGGGGGCGGACGGGGTGAAGATCGGCGCGTCGACGAGCACGAATCCTTCACGTTCAAAGAAAACGCGGAGCGCCTGGACGATCGTGGAGCGGATCGAGAGGACCGCGTGGGGTCTCTTCGATCGAAGCCAGAGGTGGCGATGGCTCATCAGGAAGTCTACGCCGTGCTCCTTCGGGCGAATCGGGTACTCCTCGGCGATCTGATGCGTGCGGAAGTCGGTGACGGCGAGCTCATAGCCGCCCGGCGCCCGTTCGTCCCGCCGCACGAGACCCTTCACGATCACCGATGATTCCTGGGTCGCCCGGCGCGCCGATTCAAAGACCTCCTCGGGGACCTCTCCCTTCGAGACGACGCACTGGATCGTTCCGGTTCCGTCCCTGACGAGAAGGAAGGCGAGCTTCCCGCTCGACCGCCCTCCGTAGAGCCAGCCGCGGAGGAGAACCTCTTTCCCGTCGTGATCGCCGATCGAACGGACCGTCGCGAGGGGGACCGACCCGGGACCGGAGACGCCGCCGCTTTCGTTCACCTGCCGTCCTCCTCTCGGCGAGCATTCCGCGGAAGGCGTTCACGCAACCCGCGATCCGCGGCCGAGTTCCGAGGTTCACCATGCTAGTCGTCCCCCCGATGCGCTGTCAAACCGAAAGGCGGGCGCCTGAGGCCGCGGCGTGCCCGCTTCCCCCCGCACGAGCCTGCTAAAGATCTAGCACAAGTAGCCGATTCTTAGAGAGTTAGAGAGCGTGGATCGGGCGGTGATCCGGGGTTTAGAGGAATGCGCGTGAACGCGAGGTACCATTTCTTCGCGGCGGGCATCGTGCTTTGGGCGCTCGTCGCGCGGGCGCCGGGGGCGGATGCCGTGGAGACGCCGCCGCGCCTCTCCCGCGAGGCGAGCCTCTCGGAGGGACGAGAGGCGACGACGCGTCCCTATCGTATCGTCACCCACGCTCCCGGCGGCCCCCTCCTCGCGTCCCCCGTCCTCGCGCGGCTCGAATACTACAGGGCCGTGCACGAGATCGCGGAGAACCGGTGGGACGAAGCTGAGGTTCTTCTGACCGAAACGACCGCGGGGGATCCCTCGCTCGTCCGCGCACACCTTCTCCTCGCGCTCGCGCGGCTCCGCCACCTCGACCCGGCGTGGATTCTCTCGGCCCTGGACGCCGGGCGCGCCCTCGCGGGAAACTTCAGGGCGCAGAGCCTCTTCGTGGCCAACTCGTTCATCTTCGTCGTGCTCACGCTCCTCCTTCTCGCGTTCGCCGCGTCGGGGGCTTCGGTCCTGCGTGCCCTCCCCTCTCTCCGCCACACCCTCGCCGAGTCGCTTCCCGCGAACCTCCCCCCCGCGACCCGCTCCCTTTCCCCGATCGTTCTCTTCGGGTCGGCCGCGATCCTCTTCCGGCCGTGGGGGTGGGGACCCGGGATCGTGTGGCTCACCGTCTTCGGGGTCCTTCTCGCTTGGAAGAGCTTCGGAAGAGGGGAAAGGACGGTCGCGGGCCTCTTCCTCCTTCTCCTCCTCTTCTCACCCGCGCTTCTCAAGCTCGCGGTTCACACGGCCCTCCCCGCCACTCCCGGGACGACGATCTTCGCGCTCTCCGGAACGTCACAGGGCGCGGTCCACGACCCCCGCGACTCCGCCGCCCTCCCGCCGGCATCGCGGGACGGCGACATTCTCTTCGCGCTCGCGATCCTCGAGAGAGAGAGAGGGAACCGCGAGGAGTCGATCGAGCTCTACCGGGAGGTCCTCGCGAGCGGCGCCGAGTCGCCCGCGATCCACAACAACCTGGGCAACCTCTTCTGCGTGAGGGGGGACGTCGAGCGCGCCTTCGGCTCCTACCGCCGCGCGCTCGAGCTCGACGCGGAACGCGCCACCACCCACTACAACCTCGGGCAGCTCTACCTCGAGATGTTCTCGTACGAGGAGGCGCGCCGGGAGTTTTCCCATGCTTCGGACCTCGATTTTTCGCTCATTAGAAGCCTCTCCCATGAGGGGAAAACCTCGCCCGGGCGCATCCTGGTGGACGACTCGCTCCCGGCGGCGCGCCTCTGGGGCCGGCTTCTCTCCGACGGCGCGGGCGGAGAGGGGCCCGGCTGGGCCGAGGCGGGCGCGGCGGTCGCGTGCTTCCTGTTGCCGCCCCACGCCCACAGGATCCTTCTCCTCGCCGCGATCCTCCTCCTCGGGTTCGCGTACGGACGTACCCGGCCGGAGCCGACCGTCTGCCTCCGGTGCGGCAGAGCGCTGTGCAGAAGGTGCCGGATCCGCGTCGCCGGAACGAACCGATGCGCCGACTGTGTCTCCGCCGGAAAGGACCGGGTCTGGAGCCCCCGCACCGTTCTCTATCACCGCCCCGTCTCGCTCAGCCTCTCGATCCTCCTTCCGGGAATGGGGCACTTCTACCTCGGCCGGCGGAGAAGAGGTCTCGCTTACGCCGCGCTCGCCCTTCTCCTCATCCTCGGCTGGATGTTCCGGGGGCCGGTGATCAAGCCGTTCCCGATCCTCCGCGCCGCGGATCTCGCCCCTCTCCAAGATCTCGTCTTTGCCTGGCTCTTCGTCCCGCTCCACCTCTTCGTTCTCATCGACGCGGTTCGACTGGCGAAGCGGACGTTCTACCGGATCGCCGGGGAAGAGAGGAGACGATGAGCCTCAAGGGGAACCTCTCGCATTTCGGCGTCCCCGACGTCCTCCAGCTCCTCGCGGGGCAGGGAAAGACCGGGCTGCTCCGCATCACGGGCCCGGGCGAGACCGTCGCGTTCGTCTTCGCGGACGGGGAGATCGTCTCCACATGGGATCGGACCGGCTCGGCGACGGACCCGCTGAAGAGATACATCCTCCGGGCGGGGACCCTCCCGAAGCGCCACCTCATGAGGGCGCTCCGGCTCGAGTCGAGCTCCGATCTGTCGTTCGCCCAGATCCTCGTGAGGGAAGGCGCTCTCGATCTCCCCGAGCTCTCGCGCGTTCTTCGCGAGCAGATCCGCGAGCAGATCCGGCAGGTGCTCCGCTGGGAGGAGGGTCGCTTCGAGTTCACGCCCGAGGTGTCCGTGCGGCGATACGGCCCCGGGTGCTCCGTCAAGGTGGAGAGCGTTCTTCTCCAGGCGGCCCACGAGGTGGATGAGGAGGCGGGGAACGAGCCGGAGCCGGCCGCGAACGCCGAGCCCTCCCCCGAGCCGGCCGCCGCGAAGGCGTCCGCCATCCGCCCCGGGTTCCTCCACGCCCTTCTTCTTCTCGTCGTCCCCGCCGCCGCCCTTCTTCTCTCCTACGTTCTCGCGCCGACCGCCGACGGTCCGGGAGAGAGGCCCTTCCTCGGGTCCCGCGTCGTCGCGTTCCAGACCGAGCGGGAGATCCGCAACCTCCGGCTC
>JBDRFQ010000497.1:0-9211 GCA_043818685.1 Candidatus Eiseniibacteriota bacterium | reverse complement strand
CGAGATGCGGGGTGAGAACGATCCGCGCCTTCGATGCGGAGATCGCCTCCCTCGCCCCGGCGATCGCCCGGAGGCCGTCGGCGTCGACGACGAGGGGTCCCTCCCACCCCTCAAGGACGCGATGGGCGAACGCCCTCTGCTCGTCCCCGCGCGCGAAGCCGGGCCCGAGCGCGAGCACGTCGAAGCGCCCCGGTTCCTCGAGAAAGAGGGAAGCCCCCTCGCCGGTGTGGACCCCGTCCCGATCGGGGAGTGCGAGGGTCATCAGCTCGACGACGCGGGCCGCGTAGGCGCCCCGGAGCGATGCCGGGACGCCGAGCGTGACGAGCCCGCCCCCCGTCCGGAGAGCCGCCCGCCCCGCGAGGATGGGTGCGCCGGTGTAGTTCGGCGAGCCGCCGGCGATCAGAATCCGGCCGAAATGCCCCTTGTGAGCGTCCCTCTCCCGGGGCCTCGCGAGGGCGCGCGCCCTGCTCTCGTCGAAGAGGAACGCGCGGGCGCCGGCGCGCTCGAGAGCCTCCTCGGGCATCCCGATCGGAACGGTCACGATCTCGCCGGCGTGGCCGCGCCCCGGATACAGATAGAGACCGATCTTCGGGCGGCAGAGGGTCACGGTGAGGTCGGCGCGCACCACCTCCCCCAGGGCGAGCCCGCTCGCGCAGTCCACGCCCGAGGGGGCGTCGATCGCGACCACCGCCCCCCCCGCCCGCGCGGAGAGCCGGATCGCCTCCGCGATCCTCCCGCGCGGCGCCCCCGAGAAGCCGGTCCCGAGAAGGGCGTCGACCACGACGTCCGCTCGCTCGATCAGGCGGGCGGCGAGCGGGTCGCTCGCGGAGTCGGGGAGCTCGTGGATGAAGATGCGGGGGGAGAGCGCCCTCCGGAAGTTCGCCTCTGCGTCGCCCGATAGCTCCCGGGCGCGGCAGAACAGAAGAACGTCGACGAGGGCGCCGCGGTTCGCCAGCCATCTGGCCGCGACGAACCCGTCGCCGGCGTTGTTCCCTTTCCCCGAGAGGACGGCGATCCGAACCCCGTAAGAGCCGAAACGATCGCGGATGACGCGGCCGACCTCGGAGCCGGCGCGCTCCATCAGATCGAGGCCCGGAACGCCGAGTTCGTCGATCGCGACGCGATCCGCCCGGCGCATCTCATCGGGTGTGAGAAGCTGCATGGAGATCCGCTCCGGGAGGAGTGGAAGAGGGCGAGGGGCTCACCCGCCGAACGCGCCCCCGCGGCGGGAGGGTCCGTCTACTTCGTGGACTGCCCGAGGCGGCGGCCGAGGCTGATCTCGCCGTTATCGATGCGGACGTTGAACCCGCAGTCCGGGTTCGAGCAAACCCATGCCTTGTACTGGATCGGGGCGCCGTCCCGCCCGTAGTCCGACAGAGGCAAGAGAACGCCGTTCGAGCACTGCTTGCACGCGGGAAAGCCTCCCAACATCACGCCATCTCCTCCCATCAAGCTCATCTGGTTACCTGTGCCCGAAAAACTCGGAGGCGAAACTAGCATCGCGCGCGAGGGAGCGTCAAGTCGTTTTTTCGTCGGCGGTTCGCGCGCCGCGATCGGAGAAGGCCGAGGCGGGGCCGTGCATCGGCAGGAGGATCCGCACCTCGCCGTTGCCGACCGACTGCTCGCCGCCGAGCTCCTTCCAGAGCGCCTCGGCCGCCTGGACGCGGCGGTCCCGTAGGACGGCGTCCATTCCCCCCTCCGTCGGTCCGACGCCGACTCCGATCCAGACGTCCTCGCCGCGCTGGGCGGTTCGGATGTGGATCGCCTTCCCCGGGCCGGCGGCGTCGAGGAAGCAGTCGAGCACGTAGTAGAACGCCTCGAAAAGGGTGTTCGGCCGCGACAGGATGAGAGGAAGGTCGCCGAGATGGCGGTCGAAGAACGCGGGGCGGGCCCGGTCCTCGGGAAGGCTGCGGATCACCTGCTCGATCTGCTCCCGCAGGTCGATCGGGGTCCACTCCTCGCGAACCGGAATCGCCCCGTCCTCCGCGCTCAAGGAGCGCCGGAGGTCGACGAGAAGCTCCCTGGTCTCGTCCTGAACCGAGACCGAGTCCTCGAGGAGGAAGGTGAGGGCGATCACCTTCTCGAAGCGCTTGATCTCGCCGAGGGTTCTCTTCCTCTCCTCGAGGGAGAGGGATTCGTCGGCGACGAGCCGGTAGAGGCGGAGAAGCGCGGAGAGGTCCTCGCGATAGCCGCCGAGCATTTCGAGGTTCTCGCCGATCCGGGCGACCAGCTCTTCCGGGGGGCCGAGGGGCCTCGAGGCGTCCTCGGGGGCGGGCGGAGGGGGCGCGGGGCGGGGACAGCCCCCGGCATCCGGCTTCCGTCTCGTGCCGCCTCCCGTCTTGGAGAGGAAGCGCTCGATCTCGTGGCGGAACTCGGCGCTCACCCGCTGCTTGCGGCTGACCCTCTTCGGGGGATGCCTTCGGGCCAGGAGGATGAAGAGGCAGTTTAGGAGCGCCGCCCCGAGAAGCGCGGCGCCGAGGGCGGGACTCGCGCCCCCCTCGGAGACCCCCCCCACGCCGACCCAGACGACCGCGAGGGCCGTTACCAGAACGGCGGAGGTGATGAGCGCGGATCGCGTACGTGGAATGCGCACGAATCCCCCTCCCCGGCGTTTCGGCCCGTCGGCCGGCTCTCTCCGCCCGGGCGCTACCCTTCTTTTCGGCCGGCGGAGGTGTGTTCTTGAGCCGGAACCCGCTGTCGGGGAAGGGTTTTCGGGGACGGGGCGGGCTCTTGGGGCGAGGGGCGAGGGAACCGATCGGGTCGG
This sequence comes from Candidatus Eiseniibacteriota bacterium, assembly GCA_043818685.1. Taxonomy (GTDB): domain Bacteria; phylum Orphanbacterota; class Orphanbacteria; order Orphanbacterales; family Orphanbacteraceae; genus VGIW01. The sequence continues at coordinate 6,447 of JBDRFQ010000497.1, read as the reverse complement.
TGCCTCCATCGGTACCTGGTACATTGCCTCCTGGTACATTACCTCCCATGGTTCCCGTTCAAAACCGCGCGATTTTGTCAGAAATAGGTATTGTGTCCCTGAATTCCCAGGAACTTATCATGGATGTCCCTGAATTCGGTGGCCCCTCGAATCCGGAACCGTCCGGAGGGGCATCGACGGGCCGGGGCGGCGCGCCCGGCTAGTTGAAAAGGTCGTCGCAGTCGGGGAGGAGGCCGTCGATCACCCTTGTCAGGGTGAAGCTCTCCCCGTAGCCGCCCGGGCACTGGTCCCCTCCGTTCAGACGGGGCGCGAAAAGGAAACTCTCGCCGAAGTTGACCCAGTTCGCACCATTGCAGTGGCGCCAATCGGACGAATAGCCGTAGCCGGCCCATAGCTGCGGCATGAAGCGGAACACGTCCTGGAAGTTCACGACTCCAGTTCCGTTGAAGTCGAACGACTTGATGCAGAGCGTGTCGTCGCGCGCCGCGAGCTCGACCGCCGGCTCCGCGCAGAGGGCGGTCACCACCCAGTGGAGCGCGAAGCGGCCGGCGCCCCCGCCGGTTATCAGGAACTCGACCGCTCCGTCCGCGCCGGTCGTCCCCGTCCGCGAAGGGGTCCCGCAGATGCGCCCGTTGATCTGGTCGGGGTTGACGAGATCGTCGTTCGGATCGAACAGACCGGAGAGGTCGAGGCGGACTTCGCAGTCCGGAACCGGCGCCTCGAGGCAGTCGCGGACCGTGACACGGATCCAGATCTTCTCGTAGTTGACAGGGCACCAGACAAGGTCACACTGGTTGCAGGGAAACCCCGTGCCGCTCACCCGCTGGAACTCCATCACCGAGCTGCAATACGCCGCGCACGGCAAGCCCGCGAAGGCGACACCTGCCGACCCGAGCACGACCAGCGCGACCAGTCCGATCATCATTCCTTTGCTCATGGTAACCTCCCGAAGGACCCGTCTCATCCTTCACCGCCGGTCTTCCCCGGAACCGCGTAATCCGTGCCTGATACCCGGCCCCCCGAAGGCCGGGGCGCCGGCCGGCCCCCGTCGGGAGCGTCACGATCGAATGCTGGGAAACGGCGGGCAGCCGCGCTACCCGACACGAGGATAGCACCAGTTTGTTGAAGTGTCCATGAGGCATCCGGACACGGTCGGGGACAGGCGGAGAGGCCCAGGACCGCGACCCTGTCCGGGCGACAGGGGTGTTCTCGCGAGGATTAAGGTATCAGGTACCGAGGGGCGGATGGGATTCCCGTGAGGGGCACGCGACGTCGGGGCGCCCCTCTTCGACGGCGTCCGGCGAGTCACACCCAACCGTCGTTCTCGCCGGAGCAATCACCGCACTCCTCTTCCTCGCGCTTCCGGGCGCGGCGCACGCCTACATCGATCCGGGCAGCGGCAGTCTGATTTGGCAGGTCTTGATTGCCGGAGGCCTTAGAACCGGTTTCACAACCTCCCTTCTGCTGCGATTGGCTGCGAAGCCCGCCGGCGGCGTCCTCGGGCGAAGACGTCCTCAACGGCCTTCTGAGGCCGCCTCCGGGCGTCTTCACCCTCGATCCTTGCGGGCGGCTTCTCGCTCGATCTCGCAACGAAGGAGATTATGAAACCGATTCTACCCTCGCTTACTGTCTCAAGCGCTTCTGGCACAGGATCGCCGGCCTCTTCAAGGGGAATCGCCGCCCTTCGGATCGGGAGAACGGAGAGGGCGGGGGTGGGTAGCTCCATCGTCGAGGGCTCCTTTCGGGACCCCTCTGGTTTCGTCTTCAGGCAGGACGGGACCATCTATCGCCAAGTGAACGCCTGCTATGCGGAGGACTTCGACCACCTCGTCGCCTCCGGCTTGTACGAGAACCTGACCCGATCGGGTCTTCTGATCCGGCATCGAGAGGTGTCGATACCTCCGCCCCGCCCGGAAACCGCGCACCGGATCATCCGCCCGGAGGCCGTGCCGTTCGTGTCCTACCCTTACGAATGGTGTTTCAGCCAGCTGAGGGACGCCGCGCTCGCGCACCTGGAAGTCGAGGGAAGAGCCATTTCCTTCGGTATGACCCTGAAGGACTGCAGCGCGTACAACATCCTGTTCATCGACTCTCGGCCGGTCTTGATCGACACGCTCTCATTCGAAAGGTATCGAGAGGGGGAACCCTGGGTCGCGTATCGCCAGTTCTGCCAGCACTTCCTCTCTCCTCTTGCCCTGATAAGCCGCACCGATGTCAGGCTCGGCCAGCTCTTGCGCGTCCATATCGACGGGATTCCTCTTGACCTGGCCTCCCGGCTGCTCCCCATGCGCACGCGCCTCTCCATCCCCCTCCTGCTTCACATCCACCTCCATGCCTCCTTTGCGAAACGCGCCGCCGTGTCTCGGAAGATCGCGCGGAAAGCTCCCCCGCGGCTCTCGAGGGGGTCGCTCGAAAGCCTCGTTCATGGCCTCCAGGCGGCCGTCGACAGGCTCCGCTGGCGTCCGCGCGACTCCTATTGGGTCTCCTATTTATTCCGATCTCCATGACTACCGAACGGACGCGGGCGAGCACAAGGCGAGCCTCGTCGCGGAGTTCGTGCCGAAGAGCGATCCGCAGGCGCAAGAGCTCCTTGCGGCGACGGGTGTCGTTCCCTCGTCGTGGAGTTCGTGCCGAAGAACGATCCGCAGGCGCAAGAGCTCCTTGCGGCGCGGCGCGATAAGCCGGATCGGCACCGCACGCCCTATCTCGATATCGGCATTGTGTCCCTGAATTTGCGGAATTTGCGCGAACACGCGCCGCCTCGGCCTTGACGAACTCGGCGTTCGTGTGGAACGGTCAGGATGGAGCTTTTGGGAAGGCAAATTGGAGCTTGACAGAGCAGAAGAAATGTCGATGCTTAGGGCATGGTTCTAGGGTTCCTCCTGCCGAATCGACTCACCGTGTACGCCCCCGATGAATCGAAGATCGGTCTTGGAGTCAGGTTCCCGAGTGCATACGTGGAGATTATCAGCTGCCTGTGAAGCGAAGTGAATCCGGCGGATTTCAAGGATGCGGATCTCCCGCATTGGAGAACCGGCCGGCGCGAGTTGGATCCGGGGCGGAACGGAGTTCAAGAACGACCATGAAACTGTATGTTGGCAACCTGTCCTTCAGCGCAACCGAGGATGAGATCCGCGAGCTTTTCGCGAAACACGGCACGGTCCGCTCGGTCAACCTGATCACGGATCGCGACACCGGACGCCCTCGCGGATTCGGGTTCGTCGAGATGGATGATGCCGAGGCAGCCGCGGCGATCAGTGCCCTCAACGGGTTGGAGCTCGGTGGACGAAACCTAACGGTCAGCGAGGCAAAGCCGCGGGGAGACTCCGACAGGGGTGGCGACCGTCCGCGTAAACGCTGGTAGTAGATGCACACACATGGTCAGGGGGCTGGCCCGGAGCGGCCCCCTGTCTGTCCCTGTCCCTCTCAGGAACTCGCTCGGCTTGACCCGGTTGACGTTACCGGGCTGGTGCTTCAGCCTCACTACTATGATACCACTACTTCTTCGCACCGCATCGTCGGTGCTCAGGTCCCGCCGGGCGCTGGTCCTCGAAAACTCCGCCCTCCGGCATCAACTTCAAGTCCTGCAACGATCTGGCAAGAGACCCCGGTTCCGACCGAGTGACCGCGGCCTCTGGGTCCTCCTCTCTCGTCTGTGGGCCGAGTGGAGGGGCTCGCTCGCCCTCGTGAAGCCCGAGACCGTCGTGGGCTGGCATCGGAAGGGCTTTCGCCTCTACTGGAGATGGCGGAGCAGAAGGCCCGGACGGCCACGTGTACCGAAGGAGGTCCGGGATCTCATCCGCCGGATGTCGCTCGAGAACCTGTGCCTCCAAAGAGACTCGTCTATATTGCCCCGGTTGACGTTGTGGAGTCCTTCCGGCAGCCGGGTTTCTCCTGTCTCTCCTGAAAACTCGTCCGCGTTGTCGCAATTGAGGTTACAGACGAACGGCCTTCAGAGACCCCCAGGTCGCCGCGGCGGAGCCGCTCGGATGCGGGGTCCCTCCGCGGCTTCTCACATCGAGCTGCGGCGTGTCGGCTGGGCGCAGTGGGTTGAGCTGGCGTGGCTGCAACGGCTGCGGCCGTAAAGTGGATGGTGCCAGTTTCGAAACGCGAACCCGGGGGCCCTAACCTCTTGGTATAGTTAGAGTTGGACGGGCTGTCTGGACTGGCTCCCCAGCTCGTCACTTCAGATAAATCCTGCCCCCGCCGCTACCCGCCGACGTCCCCGGCAGTTCCCGCACACCCAACTGGCGGTCTCTGCAGGGAACCTGAGACTGTCGGGGATCCTAAACCCTTATGGCGCCCCTGTCCCTCAAAGAAATTCGTCCGCGTTGGCCTGGTTGACGTCAGCGGCGTCGTGCTTCAGCCCCTACCTTAGCAGCACAATCTTCCTCGTCGCCGTGTACTCCCCGGCCACCATCCGGGCGAAGTAGATTCCGGAGCCGACTTCGCGTCCGCTCTCATCTCGACCATCCCAGGTTCTGACAAACTCACCAGCGGTCCGCGGAGCATCCTCGAGGATCGACACCTGACGTCCGCATACGTCATGAATGGCCAGGAGAACGTGTCTTCCTTCGGGGATCCCAAAGCGTATGGTCGTTACCGGATTGAACGGATTGGGTGTGTTCGGGGCGAGGAAACACCGGGAGGGTGCGCCTCCGGCCGGAATCACCGTAATCTCGCCGATCCCGTCCGCGAAGATCTCCCGGTTACCGACGTTCGCCTCCCAAACGCACAAGCAGTTCGTATCCCCCTGGGCATTGGCCACGTATGTGCCCGCCCCCGTGGAGAGCAGAGTAGAGAGATCGGTCTCGCTCCCCATGCTCCCATCCTCATACACCGGCCGATAATACGGTCCCTGCGACGTCAGATCATAGGCCACCTTGAAGTAGGAGCCCGTCCACGCAGCCGCACCTGAGTTGTTGATCTGGTCCGAGCTGATTTCAATCTCCGTGCCCACGGTCGCCGTTCCGGCCGCGTTCACCCGCCGGCCCCATATGTGAGCATTGCCCGCCGAGCCGAGACACCTCCACGTCACCAGGAAATAGGAGCTGCCGCCCGAGGCGGTATTCGTGTAATCGGATCCCTCACACCGGTGGACGACAAGCCTGGCGGTCAGATTGCCACCGACGTCCACTTTCTTGCCACAAATGTTGTACGCGCCCTCACCATTATCCATCCACGCGACGAAGAAATCGGAACCGAGTGCGCCTACCCGTGCACGGTACTTCTGGATACCGGCCTCCTTGTCGATGTCGAACACGGAGCCCATTGCGCCATTGGTGTAGACAAATCGGCCCTGAATGTACCGATACGTTTCATAGCCCTCCCAAACAACCAACCATTGGAAGCCATTCCAGGCAATCACGGGAACCGGGCTGAAGTAGTTGGTCGTTCCAATCGTCAGTACACTCGCATCAGGGGTGCCATCCGCGCTTATGAACCTTCCCAAGATCTCCATGACACCGCCGTATTCGTTTCTCCAAACAACGAGCCACTTGGAACCGTCTCCACCGCTGGCCGCCGCCCGTGGATACGTGGCCCCCCCGGGAGAACTGGAAAGGACCGGGTCCCATATTGGAATCTCGTCATCAACGAATTCCCTCGAAGACGTGACCCTCCGGCCGTAGACGAAGTTCGTGTCATTACGGCTGCGACTCCAGGCCACGAGGTAGTGGTTGCCGTTCCATGCGATGCAGGGATCCTCATCCGTGCCGTCATAGGCTGTAATCTGCCAGTCCGCGAGAGCCAGGCTCCCCGGCATGATCGCCAAGAGCACGCCCAAGACCAGGGCCCACTTTCCCCAGAATGCCGCTTCACTCGCTCGGTTCCTCATCTCAAGCCTCCTTCGTAGTAAGATATGGAAAAATGACAGTTTCTTTGCCTTGACGAGCACTCGCTTTGTCGAAATGGCAAATCACCCGGTTACCCGGGCCAGAATGAAAGCTAGGAGAGAGATTTCTCGTCTCTGCTTTCGCCGAGGAGTCACGCGCCGCCTGAATCGTAAGCGCATCTCCAGTGCCTTCGGGATTGATGTGCCAGGTCCGGGCAGTGCCGGTGGAGACCAGGAGTCCGAGTAGGACTGCGAGTGCGCAGTTGAGACGCATGGCGGACCTCGACAGCATGGCGCCGCTGGACGGTCTTGCATGGAACGGGCACGGGCGTAGGTAGCTGGATCCGGCCAAATTATACCACGGCTTAAGCGTTCGGAACATGGGAAAAGAAGAGGCCCAGAGCTTTCGCCCCGGGCCTCTGCGAGGGCGTCAGGCCTGTTGCCTGGCGACGATCGGAAAGCGGCCCGAGGCCCTGTCCCTCCCAATAACTCGTCCGCGTTGGCATGGTTGACGTTACCGGGCTGGTGCTTCAGCCTCACTTCTATGATACCACTACTTCTTCGCACCGCATCGTCGGAGTTCAAGTCCCGTCGGGCGCTGGTCCTCGAAAACC
>JBDRFQ010000496.1:0-4440 GCA_043818685.1 Candidatus Eiseniibacteriota bacterium | reverse complement strand
GCAGAGGGCGGTTCGGGTCCACTCGGCCAGCCGTCGAAGGCCGCTCGGAGAGCCTCGATCGCCGTCTCCGCGTCGAAATCCCCGACCGCGATGAGGATCGCCTCGTCCGGCCGGTAGTGCTCGCGGTGAAACCGGACGAGGTCCTTCCTCCCGATCGAGCGGAACCCCTCGATCGTCGCCGGCTCGCCCAGAGGGCCCTCGTAGAGGAGGTCGTACATGTGCAGGTGAGCGAGCGCCGCGGGGTTCTCCAGCCTCTCTCTCACGGAGGAGATCCACTGCGCTTTCCGCCGCCCGATTTCCTTCTCGGGAAAGGTCGGAGTACGGATGCTCGAGGCGAGAATGTCGAGAACCGACGTCCAGTTGGACGGCAGGGACTTCATGGAGAAGAAGGTTTGGTCGTGGCTCGTGTAGCTGCTCAGGATTCCCCCGAGACGCTGGAGCTCGAGCCACACCTCCGTGCCGTCCATCCCCGAGATGCCGGCGAGACAGCATTCCGCCGTGGACCACGCGAGGCCCCTCTTGCCGCGCGGGTCGTATTGTCTCCCGCACGGAAGGACGACATGCAGGGCGACGATCGGGGTGCGGTGATCCTCCGCGACGAGGAGCCTCATGCCGTTCGCGAGCTCCGCCTCCCTGAACTCGGGAAAGAGGATCTCGGTGGCGCAGGGAGCGCCTGCCGACAGGAGGAGCAGAAGAACAGGCGCCGTGAGGAATCCCGCGCGCATCATCCCGCACCTCCGATGTGGAATGTGGTGAAGAACCACCCGGCGATTTTCAGGAACAGGGAGGGGTTCCTTGGCTCGATCAGGATCTCGGTCCGGTTTCGGTCGATCAGGTGTCGTCTCGCGGTCTCGATGAGGACCTCCGGCGTTAGACTTTCGAGCGTCCTCAGCCGATCGGAGTAGCGCGTGAGGTCGCCGGCCAGGAAGAGGGCGTCTCCAACGCCCTGGGCGATCCCCTCGACGGTGCCCCGCCGCGCGGTCTCCTCGAGCAGCATCTGGTTGCGAGCCCTCTCGAACTCCTCGGCGGAGAGCGGCTCCGCCAGGAAGCGCTCGATCTCGGCCTCGATCGCAGCGCGCACTTTCTTCTGGGATACGTTCGGGAGATGCGCGCCGATGAACCCGACAAGCGATGCCTGGCGGAGGAAGTAGGTCTCCGTGCTCGCCTGGACGCAAAGGGAGGACTCGCGCGTGAGGCGGCGCTCCAGGCGGTTGCCGAGGACGCGCGCGATGAGCTCGAGCGCGGGGATGTCCGGGTCCGCGGCGGCGGGGAGGCGATAAGCGACCCCTGTGATCGGGACAGGAAGGTCCTCCTTACCGGCGATCCGGGGCGGCAGGCTCTCGGGCGGCGGCGAAGGATCGGGAGCGATGTCTTCGCTCGGAGAGATCGGGCCGAAATGGCGCTCGGCGATCGAACGGATCTCTTCTGGGACGACGTCGCCTGCGACGATCAGGGCCGCGTTGTTCGGGGCATAGCGCGCCTCGTAGTAACGCCGGCAGGTGCCTACCGAGACGGTGTCGAGATCCTCCATGAAGCCGATCCCGTAGCTGTACGGATGCTCGCCGAAGTACTCCCTTTGGAGGTGCAGCTCCAGGCGGTTCATGGGGTTGTTCTCGTAGTTGACGCGGTACTCCTCTTTGACGACCTCGACCTCCGTCTCGAGAGTCTCTTCGTCGAGCTTGAGGCGCGCCATCCTGTCCGCCTCCATCTCGGCGACCAGCTCGACCGTTCCGCTCGGAACGACCTGTGTGTAGACGGTGACGTCCGGTGCCGTGTAGGCGTTGTTTGTCCCCCCAACCCCGTGAATTCTCCTAAAGTGCTCCTCCGGCCCGAAGCGCTCCGATCCGCGGAACATCATGTGCTCGAAGAGATGCGAGAGCCCGCGGATTCCGGGCCGCTCGTTCAGCCCGCCCGTGCGGTACCAGACCTGGACCGCCGCGAGAGGAACCGCGTGCCTCTCGATGACGATGATCCGAAGCCCGTTCTCGAGCGCGTACTCGGTGATGTCGCCGTCCGCGGCATGGAGAGCAGGAGGAGCGAGGGCCAGAGAGAAGATCAGCCCGAGAGCCCGTCCTGTTCCCGATGGTGCTCGGAAGAACGTCATCGAACCTCCTTTCAGACGCTCGAACGCGTGTCGAGCCTCCGAACAACGACGAGCGAAATGTCGTCCACTTGTTCGCACGCCCCGGCGAAACGGTCGACCGACTCGAGAAGAGAATCAAGGATCGCAGAAGGCGGGCGGCCGATGCCGGCCGCGAGCTCAGCCGCGAGCCTCTCCTCGCCGAACATCTCCTCCTTCTCGTTCGTCGCCTCCGTCACCCCGTCGCTGTAGAGGGCGAGGAGGTCGCCCGGTTCGACCCGGGCCTCTCCTTCTTTGAAGGCGACGCCGGGGACGATCCCGACGATCACGCCGCCGGACTCGAGCGTGGCCGGTTTCCCTCCCGAGCCTCGAAAAAGGAGGGGAGGGTTGTGCCCGCCGTTCACGAAGCGGAGGCGCCCGGTTCGCACCTCGAGCACCGCGACGAAGAGCGTGAGGAACATCTCGGGGGACGTGGACGCGTAGAGATGCTCGTTCAGCTCGCCCACCAGGTCGGCGAGCGTCGTCCCCTTCTGGCGGAGGCGGCTCCGGATCATCGTGTGGGCGCTCGACATGAGCATCGAGGGGCCGAGCCCCTTGCCGGAGACGTCCCCGATCGCGAGGGCGATGTGGTCCTCGTCGATCGCGAAGAGATCGTAGTAGTCCCCGCCGACAGCCTTCGCCGGCCGGCAGGTCGCCGCGAACTCCCATCCCTCCGCGCGGGGCAGCTCTTTCGGGAAGAGGTTCTGCTGCACGTCGCGCGCGATCGTGAGGTCCCTTGCCTGCTCCGCTTCGCGTTTCGCCACTTCGAGAAGCTCCGCGTTCTCGAGCGCGAGCCCCATCTGGGTCGCGACCGTGACGAGGAGCTCCTTGTCCTCTCGGCTGTAAGGCTCCTCGGAGAGCTTCGCCGCGAGGGCGATGCATCCAGCGAGCCCCGAGCTGCTCCGGATCGCGACGAGAAGCTCGAAGGGAGCGTTGCCGTCCGCTTCGCTCTTGTCCGGTCCCGCGCGGCCGGCGGGGGGGAGGTCGATCCAGGGCTTCCCTTCTCCCAGCGCGCGCAGGCCCGCGAGCGCGGTTTCGTCGAGGCGATCCCCTCGACCGCTCCCGTCCGCGCTGCCGCGGTTCGTGCCGTCCACGTTTCCCCCGGCAGCCCGGCTCCACACGCATTCGACCTCTTCGGGCTTCGATGCCCGCAGATGGAACGCGATCCGCGCCGGATGGAGCGCGTCGTGAATCGCGTTCCCCGCCTGCTGGAAGATCTCCTCTTGCTCCCTGAGCCGGGACATCCCCTCGCTGAGCGAGATCAAGATGCGGCGCGCGTCGTAGCTCTCGCGGAAGAAGCGGCGGTCGATGCGGCGCATGAGCGGACGGTTCACGCGCGCGAGGGCCCCCATCACGAACAGGGTGGTCCCCGCAGCGATCCCGGCGACGGCCGGCACCGAGGTCCCGATCCGCGACTGCCCCTGCCGGATCGACTCTCCGACGAGGAGAAACAGAAGGAGCCCCTCGAGGATGCGCACGCCGCGTGAGAGAAGAAGGTGCTGGAGGCCGCGGCGCACGATGAAGCGGATGCCGAAGGCGCGGCGCGCGAGCACAGCGTAGGCGAACGAGATCGGGAGACACGCGACGAAGAGCGCGGGAAGAACGACGTGGAGAGAAAAAAGGAAAAGGCGAAGGGCGTGCCCCTCCGGCCGGATCATCTGCCAGAGGAGGACCGTCGGAGGAACGACGATCCAGAGCAGAATCAGAGCCCAGGCGAGGAAGCCGACCTCGACGACCCGGAGGCGCGCCTCGGGGCGGTCGCGGGTCTCCCTCCGCTGGGCGAAGAGAAGGAGCGCGACCATCCCGAGAGACCAAGCGAGGAGGACGAGCGTGATCCACATTTGAGACTGGATCCACTCTCCCATCGCGAGAAGCGCTTGCCAGAATCCGTTCTCCAAAAGATAGACTTCCTGAATCGAGGCGAGGCAGCTGATCGCTCCGAGCGCGGCGAGCGGAGCGTAGAATGCGCCCCGCCACCTCAGAAACCAAACGCCGAGGCGTGAGCGGTTCGGGAAGTTGGCGAGGACACGGGGGCCGAGCGCGACAAGAAGCGGCTCCCCGGCGGAGGTCGCGAAGTTGTGGACGGAAACGAGCCAGCGCGGCCAGAGGATCAACATCTCCTGGATCATGCAGAACACCATGCCCATGGAGAGGAGCAGGAGGGAGACATGGAAGGCGGCGCCGTCGTGAAGTCGGAGCAGGCCGATCGGGCTTCCGACGAGGAGGAGAAGAAGCCCGAGAGCGACGAACGGCCCGAACGGGAAAAAGGCCTGCGCGAAACCGGTGACCGCCGTTTGAGGCCATTCGCCTTTGGCGAAAGA
>JBDRFQ010000495.1:0-4639 GCA_043818685.1 Candidatus Eiseniibacteriota bacterium | reverse complement strand
CCGGCGATCTGCTGCACCTTAACGCCGGGGGCCGGCTCCAGCTCGAAACGGGTGATCACCGGGCCCGGGTGCACCTCGGCGACGCGCGCGCGGACCCCGAAGTGCGCGAGCGCCTCCTCGAGCCGCGCGGACTGCTGGCGGAGGTACGCTTCCTCCACCCCTGGCTCGTTCTCCGGAGGATCGCGAAGGAGCGTGATCGGCGGGAAGAGGAACTCCTTCTCCCCCCTGCGGGCGCGGCGCTTCCTCTCTGCCTTCTCCTGCGTCCCCTCCTGCGACGCCGGCTTGTGGATGACAGGGCCCTCGTCGGCCGGCGCCCCGGTCTCCGATTCACCGCGGGCGGGGCTCTCCTCGGGCGCGGCCCGCTCCTCCGCCTCGCCGACCGCCTTCTCGCCCGCGGCTGTCGCGGGGGAGGTCTCCTGGGGCATCTTCTCCTTCTTCCGCCTTCGGGGCGGCCCCTCGGCGAAGATGTCGTCCGGGGGCTCCGGGCGGCGGAGACGCGAGCGGACCGCGCCCGAGGCTCCGGCCGCCGCGTCCGCCAGGAGGGAGGGGAGGCGGAAGATGCGCGCGCCGAGATCGGGCGGATGGAAGCGGGGGACCGCGATGTCGTAGAGGGCGGTGAGGACGACGAGGAAGAACGTGATCCCGATCAGCGTGCTCCCGATCGAGCCGAAGTAGCGGTTCGTCCCCTCGAAGAGGGCCGCGCCGAGCGATCCCCCGAGAGAGCCGGCGCTCGAGCCGAAGATCCTCGTCGAGAAGACGAGCAGGGAGAAGGTGAGGAGGATCGACCCGCAGAGGACCACGGAGCGAATGAGCGCGCGTAGGGCGCCGCCGGTCAGGCGGTTCCAGCCGACTCGGAGCAGGAAGAGAGGAACGAGCCAGGAACCGAAGCCGAAGAAGCCGAGAAGGCCCCTCGAAAGAGCATGGTTGAACCGGCGAAAATCTCCGGATGAAGCGCTCGCGTGCTGGACGAGGCCGATCGCGACGAGGAGGCCGAGCGAGAGGAGGAGGATCCCGAGGATCTTCCTCTCCCTGTCGACGCGCACCGCCCCGTTCTTCGTCCCCCTTCCCTCTCCCTTCACGCCTCCCTCCCCTCTCGGAACCCCCGCACGAGCCGCCGCGCCGCTTCCTCCGGGGCGTTCCCCGCCCAGAGCGCCGAGATGACGGCGATCCCGTCGAGGCCGCGCCGCGCGGCGACCGGCGCGTTCGAGGGATCGATGCCGCCGATTCCGACGAGGGGGAGCGACGAGGCCCGGCGGATCTCGGCCGTCCTCCCCTCGGGGAGGGGGACGAGAGCCGGCTTCGTGGCGCTCCCGAACTGCGGGCCCACCCCGAGGTAGTCCGCCCCTTCCGTCTCCGCCCGCCTTGCCGTCTTAGGATCCCGCGCGGTTCGCCCGATCAGCCTCCCGAGCCCGAGGAGCTTTCTGGCTTCGGCGACCGGAAGGTCCTCCTCCCCGAGATGCACCCCGTCCGCCCCGGCGGCGAGCGCGACATCGACCCTGTCGTTGATGAGAAGAGGAACGTTCGCCTCGCGCGCCGCCCGGGCCGCCACGCGAGCGTAGCGAAGGAGGTCGCCGGTGGCAAGGGCTTTCCCGCGGATCTGGAGCCAGGTGGCGCCCCCCCGCGCGGCCGCGGCGATGCTCCTCTCGAGGGTGTCTTCCGGCACGAAGGCGGCGTCGACGATCGCGAGCAGGGTCCAGTCCATGCGGGGATTCTAAGGCGTCGGGAGCGCGCGATCCAGCGGAGACGTGCGGAGCCGCGGGAGCGGGGTGCGCCCTCTCGGGACACGCATCCGAGCGCGTGGCGTGGTGGACGGCGGGTCCCGCCGTCCGATCGCCAGAGGTCCCCAGGGGTTCCCGGGGACAGGATGCGCGATCGGTTCATGCGGGTGGGTCGTGTTGGGGACAGGCTCTGAGCCATTTGGATGGTCGGAAGAAGGCGGGTGTGCAGCCTACTTCGCCGGCTTGGCGATTCGGCCGTCCTTGACGATCGGGACGATCGGGAGGGTGTCGATGCGGGAGCAGAAGGCGACGTCCGCCTCGAGCCCGAGCGACTTGAGGCGCTCCCCCGCCTCGGTCCCCGCCAAGACCCGGGGGAGGTCCTCCCCCGCGGAGTGGAAGAGGAACTCGGCACTCTTCGCCGCGTCGTTCGCCCGGAGGTCGGGGCGCCTCTCCCGGAGCCCGCTCACGATCGCCCCGGCGCAGAGCGCGTCCTCGAGCGCGAAGCGGCCGCGGTTCCCGGAGCAGAGGAAGAGCCAGTCCCCCATCCGGTCGAGGTGGTCGACCAGCGCCTTCCGGTTGACGAGCGAACCGAGCACGATCTCGCGGGCCCCCTCGGAGCGGGCGACCGCCGCGGTTCCGTTCGTCGAGGTGAAGAGGAGCGTCTTCCCGCGGACCGCCTTGGCCGTGTACTCCGACGGGGAGTTCCCGAGCGCGTACCCTTCGATCCGCACCGAGTCCCGCTCGCCGCAGAGGAGGATCTGCTTCCGCTCGAGCGTCGAGGCGAGGCGTGTCACGTCTTCGGTCGTCGCGACCGGAACGACGAGCTCCGCGCCGCACGCGAGCGCCTTGGCGATCGTGGTCGCCGAGCGGAGCACGTCGATGACGACGACCGCCTTCCCCTTGAGGGAGGCCTCTCCGAGCTCGCCCGGCGTGAAGACGACTTCGAGGCTCGCAACGGCGGATTTCATGAGGCCCGGCTCACCCTCTTCCCCTCTTCGCGGACGTCGAGGTTCTCAACGAATCGGGTGTCCGTGTCCCCCGCGAGAAAGCGGGGGTCTTCGAGAACACGCAGGTGGAAGGGGATCGTGGTGCGGATCCCCTCGATGACGAACTCGCGGAGCGCCCTCCGCATCCGTGCGATCGCCCCCTCGCGGGTGTCGTCCCTGACGATCAGCTTCGCGAGGAGCGAGTCGTAGTGCGGCGGGACGACGTACCCGGTGTGTGCGTGGGAATCGACCCGAACCCCGGGCCCTCCCGGCGGGTGAAACGTCTCGAGCGTCCCCGGCGAGGGGATGAACCCGTTGTCCGGATCTTCCGCGTTGACGCGGCACTCGATCGCGTGACCCTTGAAGCGGATCTCTTCCTGCTTGAACGGGAGCGGATAGCCCGCGGCGGCGAAGAGCTGCGCTTTGACCAGATCGGTTCCCGTCACCTCCTCGGTCACCGGGTGCTCCACCTGGATCCGCGTGTTCATCTCCATGAAATAGAAATCGCCGGTCTTTCGGTCGTAAAGGAACTCGATCGTCCCGGCCCCCTCGTAGCCGACGCTCCGCGCGCCGCGCACCGCCGCCTCCCCCATCCTCTCTCGCGTCTTCGCGTCGAGCGTCGGGCACGGCGACTCCTCGATGAGCTTCTGGTGCCGTCTCTGGATCGAGCAGTCCCTCTCGCCGAGATGGACCACGCTGCCGCGCGAGTCCGCCATGATCTGGAACTCGATGTGCTTCGCCGCCACGACCAGCTTCTCGACGTAGACCCCGGGATCGCCGAACGCCGATTCCGCCTCGTTCCGCGCCATCCGGAGCCCCTCGGCGAGGGACGCGTCGTCGTGCGCGACCCGCATCCCCTTCCCCCCCCCGCCGGCGGAGGCCTTGATCATGACGGGGTAGCCGATCTCGTGCGCGACCCGAGCCGCCTCGGCCTCCGACTGGACCAGCCCCTCGCTCCCCGGAACGACCGGGACGCCCGCCTCGATCATCGTTCGCCGCGCGGCCGCCTTGTTCCCCATACGGCGGATCACCTCCGCGCTCGGCCCGATGAAGCGGATCCCGCTCGACTCGCAGATCTCCGCGAAGCGTGGGTTCTCGGCGAGGAAGCCGTAGCCCGGGTGGATGGCGTCGACTCCCGCCACCTCCGCGGCGGCGAGAATCCTCGGGATGTTGAGGTAGCTCTCCGCGCTCGGCGGGCTGCCGACGCACACGTCCTCGTCGGCGTAGTGCACGTGCAGCGAGTCCTGGTCCGCCTCCGAGTAGATCGCCACGGTCTCGATCCCGAGCTCGCGGCAGGCGCGGATCACCCGGAGCGCGATCTCGCCACGGTTCGCGATGAGAACCTTCCGGAACAAGCGCGCTCCTCCTTACCCGGCCTCAGGGCTTCTCAGGCCGCTCGAGCGAGAGCGATTCTGCGGCGGCCCCCTCCGCCTCCCCGGGACGCCCTTCGAACAGATCCCACGTCTTGTCCGAGGTCGACTCGATCCCCCGGACGCGGAGGTCGAACTCGCTCGGATTGGACGAGTGCCGAAGGGCCTCTTCGTAAGTGATCTTGTTCTCCCGGTAGAGCTGCATCAGCGACTGATCGAACGTCTGCATTCCGTACTCGGTGAACCCCTCCTGGATCGCGTTCCGGATGAGGGGCGTCTTCTCCGGGTCCAGAATATAGTCCCGGATCGTGGCGGTGCAAAGCAGAACCTCCACCGCCGGGATCCGCCCGGTTTGGTCCGCCCGCCTCACGAGCCGCTGCGAGATGATCGCCTGGAGGGAGGAGCCGAGAAGGAAGCGCACCTCCTTGTGCTGGTGCGGCGGGAAGAACGAGACCACGCGGTTGATCGTCTGAATCGAGTCGATCGTGTGCAGGGTGGAGAGGACGAGGTGCCCGGTGTTCGCGGCGGTGAGCGCGACCGACATCGTGCCGATGTCGCGGATCTC
>JBDRFQ010000494.1:0-3610 GCA_043818685.1 Candidatus Eiseniibacteriota bacterium | reverse complement strand
CCGAGTTCGTGCGGTCTTCCTCGATGCGGGCAACACGCTGCTCGAGATCCACCCATCCGCCGCCGAGGCCTATGCCCAGGTCGCCGCAGGTCTGGGGGCGGTCGTCGATCCGCGCCTCCTGGAGGCGAAGCTGCGGCAGCTGGTCCGGGAGGAGATCCGCCCGCCGGACCGTCTGACCTCCGACCTGCGCACGAGCGAGGAGCACGAACTGCGGATGTGGCGGCGGGTCGCTCGGCGCGTCCACCAGGAGGTGCCCGGGCTCACTGTGCCTTTCGAGGAGTGGTTCGAGGCGCTCCACACCTACTTCGGCACGGGGGGGCCGTTCCGGCTGTACGACGACACGCTTCCGTTCCTGGGGCGGCTGCAGCGCAGGGGCCTCCGGATCGCGGTGATGAGCAATTGGGACGCCCGCCTCCGGCGGATCCTCGCCGATCTCGAGATCGCGGATCGGTTCGAGGAGTACTACATCTCGTCGGAAGTCGGGTGGCGGAAGCCCAATCCCCAAATCTTCCGGCACGCCCTGGATGCGATGGGCCTCGCGCCGGAGGAGGTCGTTCACCTCGGTGACGATTTTATCGACGACGTGTTGGGCGCCCGGGGCGCCGGGATCGAGGGGGTGCTCGTCCTGCGGGAAGACGCCTGGCCGGAGGGCGAGTCGGAAGGAGACGCGCCGAAGGTGCGGTCGTTCGCGGACATCTCGGTCCGTTCCTGAGCGCTCTCGAGGATCCGGCGGAGCAGGTCGGCGTAGCGCATCCCGGCCAAACCGGCCATGATGTTGAACTTGCCGTCCCAGCACCAGCCCGGGTTGGGGTTCACCTCCAAGAGCTTCACCTCGCCCTGCGCGTCGGTCCGGAAGTCGAAGCGGGCGTAGTCCCGGCATGCCAACCGCTCGAAGAGGAGAGTCGAGGCGTCGATGAGGCTCCGCTTGAGGTCCTCATCCATCGTCGCTTCCATGTACCCGATCTTCGCCCAGTAGGGCGAGTCGGGGAGCCACTTCGACTCGTAGCCGAGGATCGGAGGCAGTCCGGCGGGAAGCCCGCTGTAGTCCACTTCCAGGATCGGCAGAGGGGTGAGGGCGAACCCAGGGTTCCCGAGGAGGGTGAGACTGTATTCGGGACCTTCCAGGTACTCCTGGATCAGGACGGGCCGGCCTGGGAGGGTCTCCTTGAGTTTCGCCATGTAGGCGATCAGGCTCTCGGGCGAATCGACCAGCGCGTCCATCGTGATGCCGATGCTGCTGTCGCCGAAGTTCGGCTTGACGAGGGCCGGGAACACGGAGGGCAGGTGCGCGGCGAGGTCATCCGGGCTGAAGAACGTCTCGAGGGGAACGGGGATGTCGAGCGAAGCCGCCACCGCTCTCACGAGCGACTTGTTATAGCAGTGCGCCAGGCAGGCGGGGCCGGCGCCGGTGTAGGGGACCCCCATCATCTCGAGGAGCGCGGGCACGTGGAGTTCGAGGAAGGCGTCGTTGTTCCAGCCCTCGTCGCAGAGGTTGAAGACGAGCCTGGGGGGGGCGGACCGGAGGTCCGACTGGAGGCTCGAGTGGTTGTCGAGGTAGGCGAACCGGTACTCCCCGAGTTCCGCGAGGGCCGTCTTGAGGCGCTGGACCGTGTCGAGGTCCTCCGGGTTGAAGGCGCCGTTCCTCTTCACCGGATCCGGCAGTCTCGGGTCTCCGAGAAGGACCGTGACCTCCGTGGGGGTGGTGCGTTTCACCTTCCCTCGCTGAGGGGGCTTCTGCGGGACGGTCGCAGTTAGGAGGATCCTCTTCCCCATCATGCCGAGGTCCTGCCCGCGCGATGATTCGGTCTCGATCTCCTGGTGCATCCGGACTTGGATGAAGCCGGCGGCTCCGAGGAGATCCTGGAGCCGGTCGCGCGAGTAGAGGCGTTCCGCGTAGAACTGGTCGGCGAGAACTCCCTTCTCGGCGTGGACGACGACCTCTCGTGTGATAAGCCGTGCGCTGTCCTCGGACAGCGCCCGTTCCCGGCACACGAACTGCTGCTCGTCGATCCACTCCCAGGATCGCCGTTCAAAACTCTGTCGCATCCACTCGCCATCGGCGAGGTCAAGGGCCAGCGACCCGAGCGACCGGAGGACCCGGTGAAGGGACAAGAGGACGTCGAGGTCTTCTTCCTCCTTCTCGAAGTAGCCGAAGGAGTTGCCCAGGACGAGCGCGACGTGAAAGGAGTCGGCCGGAAAACGCAGCTTGCGCGCGTCTCCCTCGTGGAAGCCGGCGCCGACGCCTGCCTGGCCGGCGCGCTTGCGGGCCAGGCGGATCAGGTAGCGGGACCTGTCGAGGCCGGTGACGTGCGCGAAGCCCCGGCGGGCCAGTTCGATCGTGTGTCTGCCCTGCCCGCAGCAGAGGTCGAGGATGCGATCGTTCGGTTCGAGGTTCAGGATGCGTACGAGCGCGCTGACGTCGCGGGCGGTGTTCCCGTCGTTCTCCACGACGTCGCCGTCGGTTTTCAGGTAGAGGGAGTTGAAGAGCGTGCGCCACCAGCAGGACGGAAGGAGCCGCTCGAGGTCGGCGACTGGGCCGAAGGTCCTTCGGTGGGCTGGGTTGAGGTTCTCGCCGGGTTGTTTCATAGGATCGATTGGTTGGTGTCCCTAGGGTCCTTGAACGCACGACATGTGGGCAAATGAGTCTAGTTCCACGACAGCGAAATGCCAACATCCAAATCCCAACCCAGCGGACCTGCCTGCCGCCTGTCTGCGTGCGGGCGATGCCCGCCCCCACAGGCAGGCGCTGCGCGACAGCGCGGCGCAGGCAGGTCGGCACACGAGAAATCGCACGCCTGGGTGATCCGGGCTTCTTCGCCGCCATGCTTCGCGACGCCACATCAGAAGCCTCCAGGCCCCGAAGGGGCCGAAAGAAAACAGCCCAGGGCAAGGCCGCCGGAGGCGGCCGACGCCCTGGGCTTGGGGCCCCAGAATCCCCCGAGCCCCGTGGGGGCGACAGAAACTCCCTCGCTTGGTCCGCAACTGGGCCCGCCATCACCGCACTTGTTGCGCTGCACCAACTCAATGCGGCGACCTGAAGACCTCCCTGGGAGGCGCCCGGGATGGGCCCGACGGCGCTCGTTCACGTGCGGCCATGATACCGTTGGGGCCTGAAGCCTCGCCGGGCCTTGCCCATCACGGCATATCGCTGCATCCGGCCGGGTGGGCGAGTCCTACGTCGCATACCACGGAGGCGTGGGTCGAATGCCATCATGTGCGACCTCTGAGGTGACTGGGCCTGACAGCAAGTGCTTCGGTTTTCCCGCCCTCGTGACCACCGAGTCGGGTGAGCGGTGCAATCACCCGCCGGCAACTAGGAGCAGCAGCCCGGATCCTTGGGTGGAGCCTCCGCCTGCGGCTTCGCCTGAGCCTTGGGGGTGGCCGGTTTCGGGGGCTCGCTCGGCTCCTCATCGAACGCCTGACAGGCTTCGTCGTGGGCCTTCTCCTTGGCCTTCCTCGGCTGCTTCTTCTTCGGCATCGAGCATCTCCTTTCCAGATGCAGTCTCACGAGACACCGGACCACCCGGCGTCACACCCTGGCAGAGCATCCGCACCGCCGCGGTCCAAGAGCGCATTCATCGTGCCACGGACCGGCATGATTCTCGGGAAG
>JBDRFQ010000493.1:0-14254 GCA_043818685.1 Candidatus Eiseniibacteriota bacterium | reverse complement strand
CCGCGGCGACGGCTCGAGCAGGAACTCGGTCCGCTTCTCCGCGCCGCCGCCCTCGAAGGGGAGCGGAAGGACGGTCTCCGCCTCCGGGGGCTGCGACGAGAGAGACCGGAACGAGGCGTACAGGATCCGGAACTCGTCGATCTCCCCGATCAGGAACTTGTCGATGAAGAGGCGGGCGATCTCCGAGGCCTGGGCCATCGTCGGGCGGTCGCCGACGTCCGTGCGCGAGGACGCGATCGCGTATCCCCGGTAGCGCAGCGCGTTCACGCCCTTTCGGCCGACCACGTGAAGCTGGACCTCGATCTTCGCCTCCTCAATCTCCTGGATCGCGCGCCTCGCGAGCCTGAGCACGTTCGTGTTGAACGCCCCGCAGAGCCCCCGGTTGGAAGTGACCACGAGGAGCCCGACCCTCCTCACCTCGTCGCGCGCGCGAAGAAGGGGGACCTCGGGCGCGTGCTTCGCCGGGTCCAGGGCCGAGAGGATTTCCCCCAGCTTGTCAGCGTACGGGTGGGCGGCGAGCGCGCTCTGCTGGGTCCTCTTCACGCGCGCCGTGGCGACGAGCTCCATCGTCTTCGTGATCTGCTTCGTCTTCTGGAGACTGCAGATCCGTCTCTTGATCTGACGCATCTTCGCCATGGGGACCCCCGCCTACTCCTCCGCGTACCCCGTTTTGAATTCCTTCATCGCCGCGGTCATGGCTTCTTCGTTCTCCGGGGTGATCTCCTTCTTCTCGGCGATGCTCTTGAGGATCTCGGGGTGCGTGTCCCGCATGAACGCAAGGAGTCTCGTTTCGAAATCCCGGATCTTCACGACGGGGACGTCGTCGAGAAAGCCCCTCGTGCCCGCGTAGATCGCCACTACCTGCTCCTTGACCGGAAGCGGCTTGTACTGCGGCTGTTTCAGGAGCTCCACCAATCGGACCCCGCGATCGAGCTGGGCCTGCGTCGCCTTATCGAGTTCTGTCCCGAGCTGGGCGAACGCCTCGAGCTCGCGGTACTGGGCAAGATCGAGCCGGAGCGAGCCGGCGACCTGCCGCATCGCCCGCACCTGGGCGTTCCCGCCCACGCGCGAGACCGAGATCCCCACGCTGATCGCCGGGCGCACTCCCGCGAAGAACAGGTCGTTCACCAGGAAGATCTGCCCGTCGGTGATCGAAATGACGTTCGTCGGAATGTACGCGGACACATCGCCCGCCTGAGTCTCAATGATCGGCAGCGCGGTCAGGGACCCTCCTCCCTTCGCTTCGGACAGCTTCGCCGATCGTTCGAGAAGCCGCGAGTGGAGATAGAAGATGTCGCCAGGGTAAGCCTCGCGCCCCGGCGGGCGGCGCAGGAGGAGAGAGAGCTGCCGGTACGCCTGCGCCTGCTTGGACAGATCGTCGTAAACGCACAGCGTGTCCGTGTTCTTCTCATACATGAAGTACTCGGCCATCGCGCATCCCGCGTAGGGGGCGATGTACTGGAGCGGCGCCGGATCGCTCGCCCCCGCGAAAACCACGGTCGTGTAGTCCATCGCCCCGGAGGCGGTCAGCCTCTCGACCACCCCGGCCACGGTCGACGCCTTCTGGCCGATCGCGACGTAGAAGCACTTCACCCCCTGGCCCTTCTGGTTCATGATCGTGTCGATCGCGATCGCGGTCTTTCCCGTTCCGCGGTCGCCGATGATCAGCTCTCGCTGGCCACGCCCGATCGGGATCATCGAGTCGATCGCCTTGATGCCGGTTTGGAGGGGCTGCTTCACGGGCTGGCGGAACACGACCCCCGGTGCGTGGAACTCCACCGGCCGCCGGGTCGGGGTCTCGATCGGCCCCCGGTCGTCGAGGGGCTGGCCGAGCGGGTTCACCACGCGCCCGATCAACGCCTCGCCGACCGGGACGTCGAGGATGCGGCCGGTGCGCCGCACCTCATGCCCCTCCCCGATGTGAAGGTACTCCCCTAGAATCACCGCGCCAATCGAGTCCTCCTCCAGGTTCAGCGCGATGCCGTAGACGCCGTCGCCGAAGTCGAGCATTTCGCTCGCCATGGCCGAGCGGAGCCCGTACACGCGGGCGATCCCGTCCCCCGCCTCGATGACGGTCCCGACCTCCTCGACCTCGAGGTCCCGGTCGAAATCCCGGATCTTCTGCTTGATCACTGAAGTAATTTCTTCCGGTCGGATCTTCATGAACAGAACGCTCCTTTACTCCCCCGGCGGGGCGAGGAGTGTCTCCCTCAGCTCCCGAATTCTTCTCCGCAGGCTTCCATCCACGAGGTAGTCCCCGAAACGGAGCACCGCGCCGCCGAGCAGCTCGGCGGTGACTTCCTTTTCGAGAAACACCTGCTTGCCGACGCTCCTCGAAAGTCCTTCGGCCAGCCCGCTCGACTCTTCCTCCGTGAGCGGCGCAGCAGTCGCCACGCGGGCGCGCAGGCGCCCCCGTTCCGCCTCGGAGAGCTCGATGAACGCCTCGAGGATCTCTCGAAGCAGCAACTGCCGGCCCTTCTCGATCAGGAGGAGAACGAGGCTCCGAAGATCGCGCGAGAAGCGATCGCCGAACACCTCGCGAACGAACTCGTTCTTGCGGGCCGTCTCCAGCCTCGGGGAGGCGAGCGCCTCCTGGAAGCGCGGCTCCATGCCGAGGATCTCCAGAAGTGCCCTCGCCTCGCCGAGACGCTCTTCCAGCGCCCCCGCGTCGCGAGCCAGCTCGAAGAGCGCCCCCGCGTAGATGCGGGGAAGCGGGCCTCCGCCGAGACTCATGGCTTCTTCCCCCGAGAGGACTCCGTCGCCTCCGCGACGAACTCCTCGATGAGGCGCCGGTGGTCGGCCTCGTCCATCTCCCGTCCGAGGAGCTTCGCCGCCGCGCCGAGCGCCACGTCGACCGCCTCGCGCCGCACACGATCGACCGCCCGCGTCTCCGCGCTTTCGATCTCGGCGCGCGCCCGCTCGAGGAGCTTCTCCGCCGCGCGCTTCGATTCGGAGAGGATCTCCTCGCTCCGCGCCGCCGCGTCCGCCGTCGCCCCCGCGATGATCGCGCGGCCCTCCTCGCGCGCCCGTTTCAGGGCCTCGCGCTCCTCCTCCAGTGTCCGCTCGGACTCCGCCCGCGCTTTCTCTGCTGTCTCGATCGCGTCGCTGATCCTCTTCTCGCGGCGCTCCAGCGCCTGAAGAACCGGCGCCCAGGCCAACCGGCGCAGCAAGAAGAAGAAGAAAAGGAAGCTCACGACCGTCCAGATCGCAAGCCCCGGATTGATGCTGAGAAGCTTGTCCATCCCGACTCCCCGACGACTCCCTCGCCTAGCTCGCGGTGGCGAGCAGCATGCAGATCACGAGAGAGAAGAACGCGACCCCCTCGATCAGCGCGGCCGCGATGATCATCGAGGTGCGAAGGTCCCCCGCCGCCTCCGGCTGGCGCCCCATGCTCTCGAGAGCAGCCGCGGCGAGCTTCGAGATCCCCATGCCCGCGCCGAGCACGGTGAGGCCGGCCCCGAACCCGGCCGCGATGTTTCCGATGTCCATTTCGCTTCTCCCTCCTCGTGTGTCCTGCCGCATCCAGCGCCTCCGTGCCGGCGGCATGCGGGCTTTTTCGAACAGCAGCCGTCAGTGCTCCGGGTGCATGGCGGCGTTGACGAACAAGATCGACAAAAAGACGAATATGTATGCCTGCAAGAACGCGACGAACATCTCGAGCGCGTTGATGAAGAGCGCGAAGGCGATCGCCGGGATCGCCACCGCGACCGCCCGAAAGAGAAAGATCAGCCCGAGCAGCGAGAGAATGACCACGTGGCCGGCGGTCATGTTCGCGAACAGACGAATCGTGAGCGCGAACGGCTTGATGAAATGGCCGACGACCTCGATCGGGATCAGGATCGGCAGGAGGAAGATCGGCATGCCGGGGGGGACGATGCTCCGGAGGTACGCCGCGAGTCCCTGCTCCCTGATGCCGCTCCCCTGCGTGAGGATGAACGTGAGGAGGGCGAGCCCCCCCGTGACCGCGAGGTTCCCCGTCGCGGTCGCCATGAACGGCACCAGCCCGAGGAGATTGCAGAACAGAATGAAGAAGAAAAGGGTGAGGAAGTAGGGAGTGAACCGGCGCCCCGACCTCTTGCCCATGATCTCGTACACCATGTCGTCCCGCACGAAGAGGATGATCGACTCGAACAGGTTGGAGAGCGTGCTGCGGGGTACGTCGGCGCGACGGAGCCGCGCGGCAACGGTTCCGAAGACGACCAGGGACAGGATTCCGGCGATCCACATCATCAGGACCGCCTTCGTGATCGAGAGGTCGATCGCCACCCCCCCGACGGAGAAGGACGGGAGCGGAACCAGAACCTGGTCCTCGAGGTGATGGAACAGATGAGCGAAATCGAAATGCCCGGCCGCTTGCTCCGCGTGGCCGGCCGCATCGGCGGCCCCGTGGGAGGCCTCGCGCGCTCCTTCCACCACCTTTTCGTGCTCGCCCGTCACGCTCTCACTCCGGCCTCCGCGCCCCGCGGGAGGCGCGGCCGCGCACAATGCAGAACAGCTCGAGGGCGGTGAGCGGAACGAAGGCGGAGACGATCGCCAGCGCCGCCCCCCTTCCGTTCAGACCGGAGAGCCCGAACGCCGCCCCCACCGCTCCGCCGAACAGAACCAGCCGCCCGAGGATCCCCCCGAGAAAGACGATCTGGAAGGACCGATGCGATGCGGTGATCGCCCGGAGCAGCAGGAAGAAGCTCGCCCCCACGGCGACGAGACAGACCGCGATCCCGTATGCGAGCGACGCGGCCGCCTCCGTGCCGTACGAAGCGCGAAAGAACGGGCGAAGAAGCAGGAAGAGAAGCCCGCTGATCACGACGGACCCGATCACGAAAACCCGGGCGGGATGCGCCACGGCCGGCCTACCTCTTTCTCTTCTCCCCGGCCGTCAGCTCGCGGTAGAGGTAAATGAAACCCCCGGAAGCGCCGAGGAACGTCCCAATCAGGCTGAAGATCGGGAGGGTCCCCGCCCACCGATCCAACCGGTAGCCCGCGTAAAAGAACAGGAGGGTCGAAGCGGCCAGCGTGATTCCGAGGTGCAGGTACCGCCCCAGGGCAGCCTCGGTCTTCTGGGCCTCTTTCAGGGCGGCAAGACCTTTCTTCAGGCGGCCCGCCATCCCTTTTTCCCCTTCCATCGCCTTTCACCCGAAGACTCATGAGTTTAGTTAACGATCGGCGCTCTGGGCAAGCGAAATTGAGGATGGTGCCACCGCCTGGCGCAGCGGAGACCGATCCGCGGCGCGGGGAGCCCGGGTTCGGGCTACCGATCGAAGAGCGGGATCGGGTAGAGGCCGCGGCCGGCTGCCAGGACGAACGGCTTGTCCGCGCCCGAGAGACACCCGGCGGCCACGGAGCGGATGTCGGGATCGGCGGGGAAGACCCCGACCTCCGTCGTCTCCCCGCCCGGCTCGACGAGAAAGACGAAGACCTCGCCGCGGACGCGGCTCGCCACGGCGAGGAGCGCGGTCCCCATCGTTCCGACCTCGGCCAGGGAGACCGAAACGAGACCGCCGCGCGCCCGCACCAAGCCCGCCTCGCGGAGGCCGAACACGCTCTCATCCGCTCTCGCGTAAATCGTCGCTTCCCGGTCGAGACGATTCGCCACGACGAGAAGGGGCTCGCCCGGCTTGCCGACAGAGCAGGCCGCGACGTCCTCGGGACCCTCGCGCACGAGAACATCCTTGTATCTCCTCTCGAACTCGCCCCGTTCGCGCCCGAAGAGGAGCGTCAGGGTCTGGTACTTCTTGTTCGTGACGACGAGATCGTCCATCAGGCCGTCCGAGTCGAAGTCGCCCGTCGCGACCGACGAAGGGGAAGGGTCCGGCTGCCCCTTGCGCTTCAGGTCGACGGTGCGCGCCGCGAAGCCTCCGCTCTCGTCCGGAAGGTAGAGGGAGAGATCGTTGGACCCTTGGTTGGCGACGACGACGAACGGGTCGAGACGATCGGCGTCCGAGTAGCCGACCGCGATCGCAACCGGGCTCTTCCCAGCGGGCAGCGTGGTGGGCAGGGGGACGAAGCGCCCCTCCTCGTCGCGCAGATGAAAGGAAACGCTCTCGGTTCTCCGGTTGAGGACGGCGATGAATGGAACCCGCTCACCGCCCCGGAATCCGACCGCTACCGCGCGGACTCCGGGATCGGTCTCGATCTCCGCGGCATCGCCGAAAGACCCGGTTCCATCGCCGAGGCAGATGTTCACCCTCCCCGTGGAGGCGTAAGAGACGACGAGATCCGCGTTGCCGTCTCCATCGATGTCCGCGATCGCCGCGTCGGACGGATTCCAGCCGCTCCCCCAGGGCCCGGGCTTCAGCTGCGAGGCCGGCGCCTTGCCGGCGGGCGCGCCGATCGCGGGGAGGCCGACGAGGAGAGCGATTGCGGCGAGAGTCGCTGTTCTTTGCAAGATCGACCTTCCTTCGTCCGCGCGTTTCGCGCGTTTGGCACGGGCAAGCACCGGTCCGCGTCTATTCTACCGGAGGAGGCCGCGCCGCGCACCCCCGGGAGTCCCCGGCGCCTCGGCCGGAGCGGCCCCGATCGCGGACCTTCCGCCGCCGGCCCGCCCGAATGCCCCTTGCGCCGGGAAACACGCTCGCATACCATCTCCGCGAACCAGGAGGCCCCGATGCCCATTCTCGACCCGAAGTCGTTCTACCGAAAGCTCGACGCCCTCTTGTCCAAGATCCAGATCGTCTCGGGCGTGAAGCACGGCGAGCTCATCTCCACCGTCCTCCGCGATCTGGTGGAGGAGTTCGGCCAGGAGCTCTCGATCCGGAACGGCCGGGCGTACGAGATCGTCGGCAACGAGCTGGTGCTCTGCTGCGATCTCAAGAGCCCGATCGCGCGGCCGCGGGACTTCCGCCTGTCGATGGAATACCCGCCGGTCCGCCTTCTCCTCGAGCACAGGTGCTACGTCTTCGACGCGGCGACCCCCGGAATGGACCCCGCGTTCGAGGTGGAGGTGGTGGGCGGCACCACGTCCGCCGCGATCGTCGTCGGCCGCGACAAGGAGTGGGTCCTCGCCTTCGGTCTCGCCGAAGGATGGGAGCGCGAGACGATCGAGTTCTCGCTGAACGCGATCCGGAACGCGCTCACCTACAGGCTCGAGCACGAATGGCTCGCGGCGGACCTCGAGGAGACGCGCACGATTCAGCGGAGCCTCTTCCCCGACCGCATTCCGGAGTTCCCCGGCTACCAGATCGCCGCGCGCGCGGAGACGGCCGAGGTCGTGGGCGGAGACTTCTACGACTTCCTCCCGCTCGACGAAGAGGTGATGGGCATCGCCGTGGGCGACGCGAGCGGGCATGGGCTCCCGGCGGCCCTTCTCGTGCGCGACGTGGTGACCGGCCTGCGGATGGGCGTCGAGAAGGACATGAAGATCACCCCCGCGCTCCGCAAGCTGAACGCGGTGATCCACCGGAGCACGCTCTCCACGAAGTTCGTCTCGCTCTTCTACGGCGAGCTGGAGCGAAACGGCAATCTCATGTACGTGAACGCAGGGCACAACCCTCCGTTCCTCGTGCTCGACCGCGGAGTGTTCACGCTGGACGTCGGCGGCTCCGTTCTGGGGCCGCTCCCCGAGATCCGCTTCAAGAGGGGCTTCACGCACCTCGACAAGGGAGGCATCCTCGTCGTGTTCTCCGACGGAATCATCGAGCGGGCGAACCGGAAGGGAGAGCAGTTCGGAGAGGAACGGCTCCAAGATGTTCTGCTCGAATCTCGCCATCAGCCTGCCCAGGAGATACTCGACGCGGTCTTCCGCGCGGCGCGCGACCACACCCGCGCCCGCTGGGAGGACGACGCGACGGTGGTCGTCGTTCGCCGTCTCCCCTCGCCGTGAGCGCCGCATCCCCGATCCGCTTCATCCGCGACGACGAGCATTACAGGATCGTAATCGAGGAGGGGATTCTCCGGGCGGAGGCGTCGGTCCGGATCGCGACGGCGAACGTGAAGGAGATCCGGTTCCGGAAGGGGAAGCGGTACGTGTCGATCGTGCGCGCCTTCGAGGAGATGGCGGAGAGGGGAGTGTCGATCCGGATTCTCCACGGGGCGGCGCCGTCGAGCCGGTTCCACGAGGAGATCGAAGAGAGCCCGGCCCTCTCCTCGAGCGAGCGCTTCGAGATGCTCTTCTGCCCGCGCGCCCACCTCAAGATGGTGCTCGTCGACCGGACGTTCCTCTATGCGGGGAGCGCGAACCTCACCGGGGCCGGCCTCGGCGTCAAGAAGGCCGAGAGGCGGAACTTCGAGATCGGCTTCACGACGGCCGACCCCGAGATCATCCGGCATCACGAGACGATCTTCGAGACGATCTGGTCCGGCGCCCACTGCGACTCCTGCGACCGCCGGGAGTACTGCGAGTAGGAACCCCGGCCGGCGCACAGCCGACCGATAGCGCGAACGCCCGTGCCGGGCAGGCCCGTGAACGTCGTGTACACCCTTGCCCCGGAAGCCTCCTTCTGGTAAACTAAGTTCACAGAGGGAAGCAGTTTCAGAACACCGCGCCGCCTCCCCTGTCGGTCGCGGCCGAGCGGCGGTTCAATGGTATCCAGCCCCGGACCCTCGGAGTTCGAAAGACCCGCGCGCATTCCGCTCTGGAAGAACGTCCTCTTCGCGGTCTTCGTGTGCGTCTGTACACTCGCGCTGATCGAGGCCGGCACACGCCTCCTCGTACCCTCCGATCGGGTATCGGTCCGGGAGGAGCACGAGGACCTCATTCGGGTCCTCGGTCTCCCGGACATGATCGATCTCTTCGAGCCGGACCCGGATCTGTTCTGGAGGCTCAAGCCGAACGTCCGCGGCCGGAAGATCGAGGGGACGATCGGGCGCTACGCGGTTTCGTTCGCCGTGTCGACGAACGAGATCGGGCTCCGCTCCCGGCCGGTTCCTCGAGAGAAGTGCGAGTTCCGCGTTCTCGTTCTCGGCAACTCCTGCACCTTCGGGATCGGCGTGGACGACGAAGAGACGTTGCCCGCACGGCTCGAGCAGCTCCTCCGCGGACGAACCGGCGCCGATGTCCTCGTGATGAACGCGAGCGTGCCGGGCTACTCCGCCTATCAGGGGAAGCGCTTCCTCGAAACGAGGGGTTTTCGGCTCAGGCCCGATCTCGTGATCGCGTCCTTCGGGTTCAACGACGCCTCCGCCTGGAGCTCACGCTCCGACATGCAGGTCGCAAGAGCGCTCGCCGCGGGGAAGATCAAGAGCCCTCTCCGCGCAAGCCGGGCCTACGGCGTGCTCCGGACCGTCGTCGCCGGAGGGCGCGGGGAAGGCCCGCCGGTCGAAGCCGAGAAGAGGCCGCGGCTCTCGTCGGCCGAGTTTCACCGGACCCTCGTCGAGATCCGCGATCTCTGCGCCGATCGAAACGTCCCGGTTCTCTTTCTCGTCTGGCCGTTCCGGAAGCAGATGGAAGAGAGGGACAACGATCTCCTCGCCTATCAGCAGGTCGTCGCGGCGGCGGGCGCGGGGGAGAGGATTCCCGTCCTCAACCTCGTCGATCCGTTCCTCGAGGCGGGGGGGGACCTCTTCGTCGACAACCTCCACGCGAACGCCAAGGGGTGCCGCGTGGCGGCCGAGGCGATCGCCGGCGTCCTCCGGTAGGCACTCGTCGAGCCGCGTCCGAGGTGACGGCTTCTCGCCCGCGCGGGCGTGAAAATCCCGCGCGCCCCGATACCGGACCCTTCCGTCACCCTTTCGAGATCGTGTCGTACGCTTCCTGAATCGTCCGGAACTTCTCCGCGGCGAGCTCGCGAAACTCCTCGCCGAGATGCGCCACGCGATCCGGGTGGTATTTCTTGACGAGGTCGCGGTACTTCCTCTTGACCGCTCCGGGAGGTTCGTCCGGGCTCGCGCCGAGGATCTCGTAGGCCCGGTCCGCGTCGGTCCGGAAGAACGCCTCCACCCTCCGGATCTCGGCGCCGGGGATCCCGAGAGCGCGCGCCGCTTCGCGCACGATCTCGATCTCCGCCTTCGAGGCGCCGTCCGCGTGCGCGAGACCGAACAGGACGTGCAGAATCTGGGTCCGCGCCGGAAGATCCATCGCCGCCCGGATCTGCCCGCAAACGGCGTCGAGATCGAGGTCTTTCGACAGAGCCCGGCGATACACTTCGAGGAGGTCGGCGGCGTTCTCCCGGCCGAAGGCCCGCACGAGAAAATGTTTTACATATTGAGCTTCTCCGCGCGTTGTTTTCGCGTCGGAGCGAGTCACCGCGGCCATGAGAACCGCGAGAGCGATCGCCGCCGAGGCGCCGTCCCCCCGGTCGGTCCTTCCCGGCGGGCCTCCAGCGGCCCCAGGCGCGGAGGTGATTCCGTGGCCGAGGAGGCCGCCGACCAGGCCCCCGAGCGGCCCCCCGAGCGCCCAACCGATCGCGCCCCCGAGAAGGGTGCCCGTGAAACCCATCAGATCGCCGTGCCGGGGGGAAGAACCTTGCCGTCTCGGATGACGACGATGCCGTCCCGGATCGTGTAGAGAGGGTGATCCATGTCCGGCGCCCCCGTCTTGTCGCGGATCGCGCACCCGTCGCCGATCACGACGTTCTTGTCGATGACCGCCCCCTCGATCAGCGTGTCCCGCCCGATCTCGGGGCGGCGCGGCTCCCCGTTCTCCTCGCCCTCGTAGTAGTCGTTTCCGATCAGCACGGAGTTTCGGATCGTCGCGCCCGGCCGGATCACGCTCCGCAGGCCGACGACCACGCGCGAGAGGTCCGCCCCCTCGATAATCGCCCCCTCGGCGACGAGCGCCTGGTCGAGGCGCGTGTTCTGGATCTTCGGCGCGGGGAGATTCCGGTAGCGGGAGAAGAAGGGATGCAGCGGATCGTAGAGGTCGAACTTGGGCATCGGCCCCGCGAGATCGAGGTTCGCTTCGAAGAAGCTCCGCAGCGTGCCGACGTCTTCCCAGTAGCCGTCGAACGGGTGGAAGACAACTTTGTATCGCTCGAACGCCGCGGGGATCACCTCGCGCGGGAGGTCCTGCCTCTTCCCGTCGGAGAGGAGCTGGCAGAGCGCCTGCCGCCGGAAGAGGAAGATCCCCATCGACGCAAAATGGCGCTTCTCCCCGGGCGAGGCGGCGAGACGGCCCCGGACCGACTCCGGAACGACGAGAGCATCGCGCATCTCCCTCGACTCCGGCTTCTCCACGAACCCGGCGACACGGCCGCCCGCATCGATCCGCAGTATGCCCATGCGAGGAACGTCCTCTTCGCGGATCAGCGTGGCGGCGAGGGTGAGGTCCGCGTCCGACCGGAGATGCGTGTCGAGCATGTCGCCGAAGTCCATCCGGTAGAGCTGGTCGCCGGAGAGAATGAGCACGTGGTCGTGGGGTGTGCGTTCGCTGTAGCGGAGCCCGTGGCGCACGGCGTCCGCGGTTCCCTGAAACCACGCCTTCTGCGTCGGCGTCTGCTCCGCGGCGAGGATCTCGACGAACCCCTGCGAGAAACCGTCCATCCGATACGTCCGGGTGATGTGGCTGTGGAGACCCGCCGAAAGGAACTGGGTGAGGACGAAAATCTTCCGAATCCCGGAGTTGATCGTGTTCGAAATCGGGATGTCGATGAGGCGGTACTTGCCGCCGAAGCTGACCGCCGGCTTCGCGCGCCTCTCGGTGAGCGGAAAGAGGCGGGTGCCGCGGCCGCCGCCGAGAATCACGGTCACGACCCGCTGAAGAACCGAAGCGCTTCTCTGCAAAGCGAACCTCCGCGTCGGGCCGAGGAGACCACCTCCCCCAATTCAACACAAAGGAAACGATTTGTCAACGGGACTGCCGGTCTTTCTTCTTGCGGCGCAAGGGGTTGCGGCCTTCGCGCGGCCGGGGCGCGAGGGGATGCGGCGCGAGAGGGAGCGCCCGCGGGCGCTCGGAGGGGCGCGGCGTTTGACCGCGCGGCGGCGGCGCGGCTATCTTTGACGGGTATCCCCTTCGCGCTGGAGGACCTCTTGCTTCCCTGGCTCTTTCTCGCCTCCCTCGTCGCGCTCGGGCTCGGCTACCGGATCTACGGCTCGTTTCTCTCACGCCGCTTCGACCTCGACGACGCGAACCCGGTCCCCTCCGAGACGATGAGAGACGGGATCGACTACGTTCCGACCCGCGCCCCGGTTCTCTTCGGTCACCACTTCTCCTCGATCGCGGGCGCCGGGCCGGTCGTTGGCCCGATCATCGCGGGGCTCGCGTTCGGTTGGCTCCCGGCGATTATCTGGATCGTGATCGGCTCGATCTTCATCGGCGGGGTGCACGATTTCTCCGCGCTCGTCGCTTCGATCCGTCACCGCGCCCGATCGATCGCTGAGATCGCCAACATCCACATGAGCCGGACCGGTTACCTTCTCTTCCTCGTCTTCATCTGGCTCACGCTCGTTTACGTGCTCATCGTCTTCCTCGATCTCACCTCCACGACGTTCGTGGGAGACGGAGGAGTGGCGACGTCGTCGATCGCGTTCATCTTTCTCGCCCTTGTTCTCGGCGTTCTCCTCGTCCGATGTCGCGCGCCGCTCGGACGGACGACGGCCGTGTTCATCCTCTTTCTCCTCGCGGCGCTCTGGCTCGGCACGCGATTCCCCGCCGCGCTCCCCGCCCTCGGCGGGGACGCCAAGCGCAGCTGGGACATCCTCCTCCTCGTCTACTGCGCGCTCGCGTCGGTCACGCCGGTCTGGATTCTGCTCCAGCCGCGCGACTATCTCTCGTCGTTCCTCCTCTACGGGGCGATTCTCGGCGGGCTCGTCGGCATACTCGCCGGCGGAGCGACGGTCACGTACCCCGCCTTCAACGGATTCGAGACGCGAATCGGTCCTCTCTTCCCGATTCTCTTCGTCACGATCGCGTGCGGCGCATGCTCCGGCTTCCACTCGCTCGTGGCGTCGGGGACCTCGTCGAAACAGCTCCGGCGCGAGACCGACGCCCGCCGGATCGGGTACGGCGCGATGATCGTCGAGGGCGTGCTCGGCGTGATCGCGCTCGCCACGGTGATGATGCTCGACCGGTCGACCGGCCTCGCCGACACGCAGCCGACCGCTGTCTTCGCTGCGGGAATGGGGCATTTCCTTTCCGCGCTCGGCGTCCCCGGGGAGATGGGGGCGCACTTCGGTTTTCTCGCCCTCTCGACGTTCCTCCTCACGACCCTGGACAGCTGCACGCGCATCGCCCGCTACATCTTTCAGGAGCTCACCGGCCTCGCCGGGACGAGCGGCCGTCTCGCGGGCACGCTCGTCTCGCTCGTCCTCCCCGCGGTCTTCGTGTTCGTCACGCTGAAGGACCCGGAGGGGAACCCGATTCCGGCGTGGCAGGCGATCTGGCCGGTCTTCGGCGCCACGAACCAGCTCCTCGCCGGGCTTGCCCTCGTCGTCGTCACCCTCTGGCTCCGGCAAAGCGGGAAGAGGGCGCTCTTCGCGTTTCTACCGATGATCTTCATGGTGCTCATGACCCTCTGGGCGATCGCCATGTTCGTCTTCTCCGGCGGGACGGCGCCGGTCGTTCGCGTGATCTCCGTCCTTCTCTTGGTGCTCGCGATCCTTCTCGTCGTTCAGGCGTCGCGCGCCTTCCGGAAGCCGGCGGGGCCCGCCCCCTCCCCGGAGGACCGCCCGAAGCCCGCGCCAGAACGAGGACCGACGCGCGTCTGCTGATCGGTGTCCTCAGCCTCCCACCGAGCGCGCGCCGATCGTGGGCGGCGCCCGGCTCTCTCGCTCCGTGCGAGCGCGATGCGCCGCACCGGGGGGCGGCTGGACACGGGGCGGCGCGCGAAGATATACTCCCCCTGCGACCGGCGTTCCGCACGCAATTCCAGGCAGACCCCGGGCGAACGACGGCCCCGATCGGCCGAGCCCCTCCACCGGGCGGGCCCGGCCGAAAAGCGCGCCGCGGAAAGCACGGACATGAACCGTTCACTGCAAAACGGGACCGCGTCTCCCCCCCTCCCGGCGCTCCGCGAGTTCATCAAGGCCGGGGCGGCCTCGCTTCTCGGGAAGATAGAGACGGTCGTCATCACGATTCCGGCGCCCGCCGCGCACCCGGGATTTCTCCTCGGAGCGTCCCCGGCGCACGAGGCGTTCGTCTGGATCCCGCCGGAGGGAGCCTGCTTCTCGGGCGTGGGCGCGGCGCACGCGGTCACGGCCGCCGGGGAAGACCGCCTCCGCAAGCTTCGCGAGCAGTCCGCCGCATTCTGGAAAACGCTCGCCGAAATCCGTTATCCCGGATCCGAGGCGATGCCCCCCGCCCTCTTCGGCGGCCTCGCGTTCGAGGCGGGCCTCTGCGTCGAGACGCCGTGGGAACACTTCGACGACGGGTCCTTCGTTCTTC
>JBDRFQ010000492.1:0-12799 GCA_043818685.1 Candidatus Eiseniibacteriota bacterium | reverse complement strand
CGAGTTCCCCGGGGCGATCCTCATCGACGGGGACGATTTCGACGCGGCCCTCCGCGACACGCGTCGAGCGATCGAGTCGGGGGAGAGAGCCTTCTTTGAGGCCGCGTTCGCGCACGGGCCGATCGCCGCGAGGCCCGACGTTCTTCTCGAGGAGAAGCGGGACCTGTGGCGCCTCTGGGAAGTCAAATCGGGCATGGAGGTCCGGGAGGAGTACCTCCTCGACGTCGCGGTCCAGGTCTTCGTTCTCGAGGGTCTCGAAATGCGGACCCGGGGCGGGCTCCTTCTCGTCGACCGGAACACCACCGCCGAATCGGAGACGATCTTCCGGAGGGTGGAGTGCGACGCGGAGGTCCGCGAGCGCCTGCCGCGCGTCCGGGAAGCGGCGGGCGCGCTCACCGCTCTCGTTCTTCGGGGAGAGAGGCCCGACGTGGAGCTCGGGAGGCAGTGTCGCGGATGCGACTATCTGGCCGCGTGCTGGCCCGACATTCCCTCGCCGAGCGTGCTCGATCTCTACCAGGGGCGGGGCGGGTGGCGTCATGTCAAGAGACTCCTCGACATGGGAATCACCGACCTCGCCTCCGTTCCTCCGGCCGCCCCGCTGACCCGGATACAGAGGCGGCAGGTCGCCGCCTCGGTTTCGGGACGCCCGGTCGTCGATCGGGGCGCGCACGCCGCGCTGAAGCGGCCCATCCGTTATCCCCTTCACTTCCTCGACTTCGAGGCGGCCCGCTTCCCGATCCCCGAGTTCCCCGGGCAGCATCCGTACGATCTCATTCCGTTTCAATGGTCGTGCCACGTCGAGGAGAAGGTGGGCCGTCCGCCGGTGCATCACGAGTTTCTCTGGACCCGCGGCGGAGACCCGCGCCGAGCCCTCGCCGAGGCCCTCATCCAGGAGACGCGAGCCGAGGGGAGCGTGGTCGTCTACTCCGGATTCGAGCAAGATGTGATTCGGAGCCTCGTGGAACGGTTCCCGGATCTGCGCCCTTCGCTCGAGAGCCTGACACGCCGGATCTTCGACCTGCTCCCCGTCCTCAGAGAGCATTTTTACTATCCGGACTTCGCCGGCTCCTTCTCGATCAAATCGGTCCTTCCCGTTCTCGTCCCCGGCAGCGGCTACGAGGGGATGGAGATCGGCGACGGCTTGGAGGCGGTGTGGGCGTACTTCCGGCTTACGCACGAGCCGCTGCCCGAGGAGGAGCGGCTCTCAGTAGCGAGGAGTCTCCGCGCGTATTGTGCCAAGGACTCGCTCGCCCTGCACGACATCTATCACGCCCTTCTGCGGGAAACGGGGGAACCGAGGGACTGATTTCGATCCCTCGGCGCGCGAGGACGCGCCGGCGAGCGGATCGGGGAGGAGCGACGCGATGCGCATCGTCGACATCACCAGGCCGCTTTCGCCGGATACCGCTCCGTGGCCCGGGGACACTCCCTTTACCCTTCAATGGAAGGAGCGCCTTGACCGCGGAGGTTTCGTCAACCTGAGCGCCCTCGCCCTCAGCCCGCACATCGGCACGCACGTCGACGCGCCCTGCCACGTTCGGGACGGGGAACCGGGGATCGGCGAGCTCGCCCTCGGGCCTTTTGTCGGACCGGCGCGGGTGGTTCGGGCGAGACCCGGCGAGGACGGCGCCCTTCCTCCCGAGACACTCGCCGGCATCGATCCCGCCGATCCGCCGCGCCTTCTCTTCCGAACGGACACGAACCCGGATCCCTTGTTGTGGAACCCTCGTTTCGCGGCGTTCGCGCCGGAGACCGCGGACATTCTGGCGAATCGGGGCGTCCGGCTGGTCGGGATCGACACGCCCGGAATCGACCTTCCCTCGTCAAGCGACCTCCCCGTCCACCATCGCTTCGTCGAAGCGGGAATCCGCTGGATCGAGAACCTCGATCTCTCCGCGGTGGAGGAGGGGGTCTACGATCTGATCGCGCTCCCCCTTCGTATCAGCGGAGGGGACGCGAGCCCCGTCCGCGCCGTCCTGATCGAGAGATAATTCCAATATTTACAGCGCATTAGCTCACGTGGGGCGGCCGCCAAAAAAAAGCTCGCCCCCCAGCTATCATGGTGATATCATATTGATGGCACCCGGCAGGAGCGCCGGAGCCCGAAAGGAGAGAAGAGAGATGGCCGAGAAGACCCGAGAGCCGAGTTCGGGCTACCTGATGCTGATCGTGAACATCCTCCTCTACGCCGTCACGGCGTGGATCCTCATCCATGGGATCCGGATCGAGAGCGCGCCCATCATCGTCGGCGCGTCCCTCTTGTTCGTCGCGGCCGTCATCATGAACGTAGGCTTCTTCGTCGTGAACCCGAACGACTCGAGGGTACTCGTCCTCTTCGGGACCTACGCGGGGACGGTGAAGAAGAACGGCTTCTGGTGGGCGAACCCGTTTTACACGAAGAAGAAGATCACCTTGCGGGCCCGCAACCTGAACGGCAACAAGCTCAAGGTGAACGACCGGGCCGGCAACCCGATCGAGATCGCGGCCGTAGTGGTCTGGCAGGTCGACGACACCTACCGCGCGTCCTTCGACGTCGACCACTACGAGGAGTACGTGATCGTCCAGAGCGAGGCGGCGGTCCGGCACTTGGCAGGCTCCTATCCCTACGACACCTTCGACGACGACGCCGAGGAGACGCTCACGCTCCGGGCGGGAACCGAGCAGGTGAACGGGGTCTTGGAGAAGGAGCTCACCGAGCGCTTCGTCCGGGCGGGCATCCGGGTGATCGAGGCACGGCTCAGCCACCTCGCGTACGCGCCGGAGATCGCCGAGGCGATGCTGCGGCGCCAGCAGGCCTCCGCCGTCGTCGCGGCCCGGACCCAGATCGTGCACGGTGCGGTCAGCATGGTCGAGCTCGCCCTGGAGAGGCTGAAACAGAAGAACGTCGTCGATCTCGACGAGGAGAGGAAGGCGGCCATGGTGAGCAACCTCCTCGTCGTTCTCTGCAGCGAGACGACCGCTTCGCCGGTCGTGAACACCGGAACGCTTTACCAGTAGGGATCTCATGGCGACGCGCAAGGCATTCCTGATCCGCATCAACCCGGCCCTCTGGAAGGAGCTGAACCGATGGGCGGACCAGGAGTTCAGAAGCGTCAACGGCCAGATCGAGTTCCTCCTGAAGCGCGCGGTCGAGGAGAGGAAGAAGGGGAAGGACGCGGCGAGGGAGTAAGGCGATTCCGGACCGATGCACCGGTTCCGTCGAGCCGCCCAGGAAACAGGAAGGAGACGACGATGAAGGCACGGGACAAGCGGCTCCTCCTTCACGAGGAGATCACGCTCCTCGCACTGCGCGACGAGGAAGGCACGCTCGTGTCAGGCGAGAAGTACCCCTACGCCGTCGGCGGGGCCGTTCTCGCCGAGGTGATGCTCGGGGGGCGCGTCGGTGTCGACAAGGACAAGAAGAAGAGGTACGTCAAGCTCCTCGATCGGGAACCGTTCGACGAACCGCTCGTCGACGAGTGCCTCGAGAAGATCGCCGCGGCGAAGAAGCGCGCAACCCTCAACACCTGGGTCACGCGCCTCGCCGGGACGAAGAAGCTGAGAAAGCGGGTCGTCGAGCGCCTCTGCCGGCGCGGTATCCTCCGAGAGGAGGAGGGGAAGATCCTCTTCGTCTTCAACCGGAAGGTCTACCCGACGCTCAACCGGGAGCCGGAGCGGGAGGTTCTTGAACGGGTGAGAAGGGCGATCTTCGGCAACGAGAGGGACCTCGATCCCCGAACCGCCGTCCTCGTGTCGATTGCCCACAGCGCGGGGCTCCTCAAGCTCCACTTCGACAAGAGAGAGCTGAAGGAACGCAAGGAGCGGATCCGGCAGATCACGAGCGGGGAGGCGGTGGGGAGAGCGACCAAGCAGGCGATCGAGGCGATGGAGTCGGCGATCCTCGTGGCCTGCATCGTGCCGGTCCTCGTCGCGGCCGCCGACTGATCGGGTCCGCGAGAGAGACGAAACCGAGAGACGGGGCCGGGGCGCGGAACCCCGCGGGGGCGATCGAGAAGCCGTCCCAACCACGACGCGCTTCTCGCATCATGAAGCGGTTGACCGTCTCGAACGAACGAATCTCGCCCCTGCGAGGAGGGAAGACGATGACGGATCCGAAGATCGCGGACAGCACGCCCGCTCTCGTCGATCTCGAACCCGGTACTTACTGGTGGTGCGCCTGCGGACGATCGAACAAGCAGCCCTTCTGCGACGGGTTCCACAAGGGGACCGGGTTCACGCCGCGAAAGATCGAGATCAAGGAGATGAAGAGGCTGGCCCTCTGCCGCTGCAAACACACGGGCGACCCGCCCCTCTGCGACGGAACGCAACGGACCCTCGGCTAGGTCGCGTGCGGGAGGGGCTCCTCCGGGGACACGCTCCGTTCTCCAGGGTCCATTGCAGCCGACGGGGACACGACACTAGGTTGAGGGGGTACTCAGGCCGGAAGAGGTGCAGGACCTCCCGAAACTTGCATGCGTCCCCATTGGCCCCCGCCCGTCGGCTCCCGAAAATGGTACGTGTCCCCATCGGCTCCCGGGCTACAGACCCAATTCTCCCGCGATCCCCTGCATCGCCCGAAGAACGACCCCGATGTGCTCGTCCAGAGGGACGCCGAGCTCCTCCGCCCCGCGGACGATCGCCTCGCGATCCACCCCTGCGGCGAACGCCTTTTCCTTCCACTTCTTCCGGACCGCGGCGAGATCGACGTCGGCGAGCTTCCGGGAAGGCCGGACGAGGGCGACCGCGACGACGAGACCGGTCAGCTCGTCCACGGCGTAGAGTGCTTTGGCCATCAGGCTCATGCGCGGGACCCCCGTGTAGTCCGCGTGCGAGAGAACCGCTTCGACGAACTCCTCCGAGCAGCCCGCCTCCCGAAGGATCGCGGCACCCGCCGCCGGATGCTGCTCGCCCGGAAGCCGCTCCGGATTCGGGTTCTTCTCGTAGTCGAAGTCGTGGACCAGGCCGAGCGCTCCCCACTCTTCCTCGTCCTCGCCGTAGCGGAGCGCGTAGGCGCGCATCCCCGCCTCCACGGCGAGCATGTGCTTCACCAGGTTCTTGTTCTTCGTGTGTTCGCGCACGAGGCGCATCGCTTCTTCACGGGTCATCGAGCTCCCCCCTCTCCGTGCTTCTTCCTCGATAGTATATTCCAACGCGGCCCGCTCTTCCTCTTGACCGGAGCCGCGGGATCGCCAAGGATGGGCCCGGGGAATCCCGGTCCGGGCGAGGCGGGCGCCATTCACCGTCCCCCCTTGGAGCGGCCCGCGGCGAGAGCGAGCCCGCCCAACACGGAGGTGGTGTCGTGCGAACGAAGATCGCTCTCCTCTTCACCCCTGCGATCCTCTTTCTCAGCATGGGGGCCGCGAACCTCCTCGAGATCCGCAAGGCGACGCGCGAGGACCTCCACTGGACGCCCTCCGCGAGACCCTTGACGCTGGCAGAAGCCTCGCGCGACGTGGAGATCTACGTGGCCCGCGAGAAGATCGAGAGACTGCTCGAGAGCGAAGAGCTGGCCCGGGTTCGGGAAGGGACGGCCGTTCCCGTCGGACCTGACGACGTGAGACTCCGCGTCAACAACATCCATCGCGTTCTGAACGGGAATCACCTTCTGGCCGGCGTCTTTCTCACCGCCGGAACGATCGCCCTCGCGCTTTTTCTCCTTCCGGTCCGCTTCTGCCCGTCCCGCGAAGGAGAGTAGAAACCATGGCTCGAACACCGTCCACCATGCTTCCGCTCGGGACCCCCGCCCCCCCTTTCAGCCTCCCCGACACGAACGGAAAGACCGTGTCCCTCGACGACGCCGGCGGCGCCCGGGCGGTCCTGGTGATCTTCCTCTGCAACCACTGTCCGTTCGTGATCCATGTCCGGCACGAGATCGCGAGGCTCGCCGCCGACTACCGGGAGCGGGGCGCGGCGGTCTTCGGCGTCAACTCGAACGACGCGGAGAAGTACCCGGACGACCACCCCGACCGCATGAAAGAGGAGGCGGAGCGAACCGGCTACACGTTCCCTTATCTCTTCGACGAGACCCAGGAGGTCGCAAAGGCCTACCGTGCCGCCTGCACGCCCGACTTCTTCCTGTTCGACGCCGGCCTCCGCCTCGTCTATCGCGGCCGGCTCGACGGCGCGCGCCCCGGCAACGATGTCCCCGTGACGGGCGCTGATCTTCGCGCCGCTCTCGACGCCCTGCTCCGCGGCGACCCCGTCTCCGATGAGCAGCTTCCCAGCCTCGGCTGCAACATCAAGTGGAGGCCGGGAAACGAACCCGATTACTTCACATAGAAAGGTCGGGGGCGCGGCTCCCCGCGGATCACGGCGACTCCGGCGGAGCCCCCGTTCGGAGGTCCCTGCTTCTCATCCAGAGCCACGCCGCCTGCACCCCGTTTCCGAGAAGCACCGCCGCGAGGCCGAGGAAGAGACCCGTGACCGTTCCGTTCCGGACGCCTACCCAGAGCGCGGCCGAAATCGACGCGAGGTAGAGCGCCATCGCCTCCGTGACCGCCCGGGTGCGGTGCGCGTGCACCAGGTCCCCCTGGAAGAGGCTGTGAATCACGCTGAAGGCGGGCATGAGGAGCGAGATCCAAAGCGCGCTCACCGCCAGCTCGGTGAGACCCGGCGGAAGCGCCGAGACATCCGAGAACCAGAACCGGCCGGCCGGGGTCGCCGTCATGACGAAGAGCCCCAGGGTGACCGCCCCGGCGAGAAGAACGGTGAAGCGCACGAGCGCCCTCCGCGCCCCCGGGCGGTCGAGAGCGACGACCACGACCTCGTTGAAGGCGAAGCCGACCGATCGGAGCGTGAAAACGAGGCCGTTCAGAACCGGCCAGACGGCGAGCGAGTCGATGGCGCGCGGCATGCGGCTGATCGCGGCGCTCACGATCGGATGAGCAAGCATCGTGAAGAGCGGGGTGACGGCCAGCGGGATGTAGAAGCCCATGAAGCGCCGGAGGGTGAGAGGAACCGCCGCCGGCGCCGCCGCCGCGAGCGGACCGCGCACGACGCGGCGGGCGGCGATCCCTGCGTAGACCGCCTCCGTCGTCACGCCCGCGACCACCGCCAGAGTCCCCACGACGATCCCGGAGAGGCACCCCGCCAGGTAGCCCGCCGCGAGAACCGTCGCGTTCGTGAGGAGCCGAACCGCCGTTCCGACCCCCACCGCCCTCGACCGGCCGAAGCGGATGAGGAGGCCCTGCTGAAACCGCCGGTACGCGATCATCGGCGTCCACGGCGTCATGATGAGCATGCCGATGCGCGCCGGCCCCCGGATTTCCTCCGGCACGCCGAGAAGCCGGTCGACGAGAAACGAGTAGAGCGGCGTCGCGGAAACGAAGAGGTGAACCGCGCCGAGCCCGAGGGCAGCCCTGATCATGAAGCGGCGGAGCCGCAGGTAGGACTCGAGGTCCTTCGAGAGAGCGGTGGACGCCGCGAGGAGCATGATGATCGGCGCTTCGATCACGAGGGAGACGGGGAAGACGACGCCTCCGTACGCGGCGAGGTTGACGCTCGGGCCGGGAAGGCGCGCCATGACGGCGCCAACCGCCGGAAGCTCGAGCCCCATCATGAGCCAGCTCGCGGCGAGCGGCCACCAGATCGTCAGGAGACCGCGCAGGGTCACGGGCATCGCGCGGTCTCCGCCCCTCGGAATCGCTCCGGTCATTCGTGTCGATTGCTCCGGTCACGGGCGGCAAACAAGGGGTAATCTTATCCCATGGCGGTCGTCTCGAACTGGGAATCCTTGCAGCGAGAGATTGAGGGGTGCGCGAAGTGCCCGCGCCTATGCGCGCACTGCCGGGAGGTCGCGCGAGTCCGGCGCGCCGCCTACCGCGACTTCGCGTACTGGGGGAAGCCGGTGCCGAACTTCGGGGATCCCGGGGCGGCCCTTCTTCTCGTCGGGCTCGCCCCCGGCGCGCACGGGGCGAACCGCACGGGCCGCATGTTCACGGGGGATCGATCGGGGGACTTCCTCTACCGGGCGCTCCACGAAACCAGCCTCGCCGATCGGCCGGTCTCGTCTCATCGAAACGACGGCCTCCGTTTGGTCGACTGCGCGATCACCACCGCCGTTCACTGCGCTCCCCCGGGGAACCGGCCGACCGTGGAGGAGCGGGCGCGCTGCCTTCCGTTTCTCGAGCGGACCGCCCATGCGATGCCCCGATTGCGCGCGGTCGTCGCTCTCGGAGGGCTCGCGTTCGACGCCTGCCTCCGGCTCTACCGGTTGAAGGCGTGGCTCGCCGGCCGTCCCCTTCCCCGATTCGCGCACGGGGCCGCTCTTCGATTCCCCGCGGCCCCGGCCCTCTTCGCCTCCTATCACCCGAGCCAACAGAACACGTTCACCGGAAGGCTGACGATGCCGATGCTGGTCGAGGTCCTCGCCGGCGCGGCGGCGCACGTTCGGGGCTCGAAGGAGAGGAGAGCCTGATGCCGGTCCCGCGCCGTCCGTTCCTCGCCTTCCCGCGGGCGGTCGCGGCCGCCGCGGTCCTCCTCGCCGGCTTCGCATCGGCCGCGAGCGCGGGAGAGGCGGGCTGGATGCTCTCCCTCTCCGCCGGCGGGGCCCTCAACATCCCGACGCACCTCGCGATCGAGCAGCGCGGCGAGCCGGACATCCGGCTCACCGCCTCGTACGACACGCGCGCGCTCGAGCCGCCGATCTACTACTCGCTGCGGCTGGGGCGGGTCGACCCGGCCGGCGCGTGGGAGATCGAGCTCATCCACCAGAAAATCCGCCTCCGCGATCCTCCTCCCGAGGTCCAGCGCTTCGAGATCAGCCACGGGTACAACCTCCTCCTCTTCGGAAGGTCGTGGGACCGGCGCGCGGCGGTTCTCCGAGCGGGCGCGGGGCCGGTGATCTCGCACCCCGAAACCACGGTCCGCGGGCGAAACATCGCTCATGGGGAGGGAATCCTCGGCAAGGGATACTACCTCTCCGGATTCGGCGTTCAGCTCGCCGCCGAGAAGAGATCCAGGCCCGCCGCCGGGTTCGCGCTGTCCATCGAGGGGAAGCTCACCACCGCGTGGGCGCGGGTTCCGGTCGCGGACGGTCACGCGGACGCCCCGAACGTCGCGCTTCACGCACTCGTCGGCCTCGCGCGGGCGTTCTAGCCGCGGATGCGAGATCGACTCCGGACGCTCCGGCTCACCGCCGGAATGCCAGCGCGAGCAGAAAGCACGCGGCCTGCGTGAGGATGATCGTCGCTCCGCTCGGCGCGTCGAGCCGGTACGAGACGGCCAGCCCCACGATCGTGCCGAGAACGCCGACCGCGATGGAGAGAAGCGTCATGCCGAAGAAGGTGCGCGCGAGGAGGCGCGCGGTCGCCGCGGGAATGACGAGAAAAGCGGCCACCAGCATGATTCCCACGACCTTGACGGCGACCACGACGGCGACCGCGACGAGAAGGGACAGAAGGTAGTCGTCCCTTCGAACGTCGACACGGTCCGCTTGGGCAAGATCCCGATCGAAGGTCGCATATGCCCAGCGCCCCCAAAGGGGGA
The DNA here is from genome assembly GCA_043818685.1 of Candidatus Eiseniibacteriota bacterium. Classification (GTDB taxonomy): domain Bacteria; phylum Orphanbacterota; class Orphanbacteria; order Orphanbacterales; family Orphanbacteraceae; genus VGIW01. The sequence goes on along the minus strand of JBDRFQ010000492.1, from coordinate 3,334 downwards.
TCGCCGCGAGCGCGAGGGCGGCGACCCCCGCGCTCATCCAGAGGTCGATCACGTCCACCGCGAGGATCGACCCGAAGAGGAGCGCGAAAGCGTCCTCTGTGTAGCGCTGCCGGAGGGCGAGGAAGAGAACCCCCAGAGCGACCGAAACCGCGAAGAAGATGCCGATCGCGGTGTCCCCCGCGAGCACCGTCCGTTCCCGGACCAGGGTGATTCCGAGCGCGACGAGGACGGTGAACGGGAGCGCGACCCAGAGAGGCTGAACCTCGAGGAGGATGCCGAGCGCCACCCCGCCGAACGCCGCGTGGGCGAGGCCGCTCCCCAAGAAGCTCAGGCCCCTCTGCACGACGAAGACGCCGAAGTAGCTCGAGAGGAAGCCGACGAGCACTCCCGCGACGAGCGCCCTCTGCATGAACGGAAAGCTCCACATTTCAAGCATCGCGCGATCCCCCCGAATCACGCAGCCTGTCGTGCAGGTGGCCGAGATGGCCGTACGCTCTCCGGAGGGTCTCCTCCGTGAGCGCCTCCTCCGGGGGGCCGAATCCGATCACCCTCCGGTTCAGAACGAGCACGTGGCTCGAATGGTAGGAGGCGACCTGCCAGTCGTGCGTGATGATGACGAGCGTCGCGTTCTTCTCGGCCCGATACTCCTCCAGGCAGGAGTAGAAGTCCTGCTCGCCCACCGCGTCGATCCCGGTGACCGGCTCGTCGAGCAGGATGAGCCGCGGCTCGCCGGCGAGGCAGCGTGCGAGGTAGACCCGCTGCATCTCTCCCCCCGACAGGGTGTCGATCGGCTTCCGGGCGAGGGGTTCCGCGGCGACCATCCGGAGCGCGGCCTCCGCCTTTCGGCGGTCCTCCCTGCCGATCGGGCCGGGCCACCGCCCGAGGAGGCCCGAGAGCACGAGCTCGATCGCCACCGCCGGGAAACGCCGGTCGAGCGTCTTGATCTGGGGCACGTAGGCGATCCGGGGCGCGGCGATCTCGCGGGGGCCCTCCCCGAGAACGCGGACGCTTCCCCGGTGCGGCGGCACGAGACCGAGAATGACCTCGAAGAGGGTCGTCTTCCCCGCCCCGTTCGGCCCTACGATCGAGAGCAGGGCCCCCTCGGGGATCGAGAAGGTTAGATCTTCAAGCACTGGGTGCTCTCCGCGGCGGACGGTGAGCCCTTCCGCTTCCACCGCGGGGCGGCTCATCGGTCTTCTCCCACGACCCCCTCCGTGATCGCGAGGAGAAGCTCGTCATAGGTCTCGCGGCGGGCCGCGCCGCCAAGCGGGTCGACCACGCGAACGGGGAGGCCGGTCGACTCGGCGACCAGGTCCGCCGCTCTCCGGGAGAGCTGGGGAAGGACGAGGATCGCGGATGCTCCTCGATCCGGCGCGAGGCGGATGGTCCGGGCGAGGTCCTTCGCCGTCGGCTCCCTCCCCTCGACGACCTCGATCACCCCGGCCAGGGGAATTCCGTAGCGGCGGAGGTAGTAGCAGAGAAAGGGATGCGAGAGGAGAACGCTCCGGCCGCGCACGGGGGCGATCCTCCTCTCGATCTCGAGATGGAGGGAATCGAGGCGCGCCTCGAGGGAGAGCGCGTTCGCCAGGTACACGCCCGCACCGCCCGGGTCCGCCTCGATGAGCATTTCGGCGAGGCGAGGCACGATCGCCCGGACGGCGAGCGGATCGGTCCAGAAGTGCGGGTCCGTTCCGATCCCGTGATCGTGCGCGCCCGGCCCGGTGCGTTCGGAGGAGCCGTCTCCACCCGCGCCGGGACTCCCGTCCTCCCCGGGGAACTCGCGGAGGAGGGAGTCGGGGAGGAGCGAGAGGATCCTGATTCTCCTTTCGACCGGCAGCGACGTCGCCCATCCGTCGAGACGCTCGTCGACGTAGAAGAGCGCGAGAGCTTTCTCGACCTTCCGGAGATCGGAGGGCCTCGGCTCGTGAGTGTGCGGGGATGCGCCCGCCGGGAGGAGCGGATCCACCTCCGCACGCCCCTCCGCGATCTGCGAGAGGATATCGGCCACGGGGGGAATCGTTGCGGCGAAGCGGGGACTCTCCGCGCGGGGCGCGGCCGGCGTCTCCGCGCGCGGGAAAGGGGCGGACACGATCATGAGGGCGGCGGCGAATTTGAGAATTGCTCTCATCTAGGCTCTCCGTGGCAGCCCGGGCAGAACCCGTGCACCTCGAGCTTGTGATTGAGGATCCAGTACCCCGTCTCCACCTCGAGCAGCTTCCCGAGAACGCCGAAGTCGCAGGAGGTGAACGGTTCGATCCGGCCGCATGCGCGGCAGACGAGAACGTGGACGTGTCCGGGCGGGCGGGCCAGATAAAGGAAGCTCCCCGCCTGATCCGGCACGCGCGCGAGGAATCCGAGGCTCTCGAGAAGGCGTGCGTTCCGGTAGACCGTCGCGGCCCCGATTCCCGCGGGCCGGAGCCTCGCCGCGGCCTCCGCGACCGTGAGACCTCCGCGGGCGGACGCGAAGGCGTCGAGAACGGCTGCGCGCTGCCGGGTGAAGCGGGCCCCCGATGCGCGAAGGGCGTCACGGAGGTCGTCGGCGGCGGCTCTCTTCGGCCTGCTCATAGCTGAGAAATCATATCATTAAAACGGTGTGTTCGCAAGAGAGCCCCTGGCCCCCGGCCGGGGCACTCGTGGTGGGCGACGGGAAAAAGACGCGCCGTTACTCCCCGGAGGCGATCTCGAGGACGGCGGCGCCCCGGATGCGTCCGTCCCGGAGGTCGGCCAGCGCCTCGTTCGCGCGAACGAGCGGATAGACCCGCACGTGCGTGCGGACAGGGACCTCGGCGGCGAGCGGGAGGAACTCGCGCGCGTCGTTCCGGGTGAGGTTCGCGACCGATCGGATCTCGCGCTCCTCCCACAGGATCTCGTACGGGAAGGAGGGGATGTCGCTCATGTAGATGCCGCCGCACACGACCTTCCCGCCCCGTCCGACCGCGCGGAGCGCCGCCGGCACGAGCGCCCCGACCGGTGCGAAGAGGATCGCCGCGTCGAGCGGAACCGGGGGCATCTCGTCCGAGCCTCCCGCCCAGACCGCGCCGAGCTCGCGGGCGAACGCCTGGGCCTCGCCGTCGCCGGGCCGGGTGAACGCGTAGACCTCGCGGCCCCGGTGCCGCGCCACCTGGACGAGGATGTGCGCCGCGGCCCCGAACCCGTAGAGCCCGAGCCGGGGAGCTTCACCCGCCATGACGAAAGAGCGGTAGCCGATCAGCCCCGCGCAGAGGAGCGGCGCGGCCTGAACGTCCTCGTAGCCCGCCGGGATCGGAAACGCGAAGCGCCGGTCGGCGAGCGTGAACTCGGCGAAGCCTCCGTCGATCTGGTAGCCGGTGAAGCG
>JBDRFQ010000491.1:0-5813 GCA_043818685.1 Candidatus Eiseniibacteriota bacterium | reverse complement strand
AGGTGCGTCGCCCCGAGAAGGACCGCCATGTACCCCGCGACGGTCGCCATGGAGCTCAAGGCGTCCATGCTCTGCGCTCTCGTGGTGCGGGGCATGAGTTCCATCGAGAAGGCGTTCGCCTTCGTCTCCGCGAGCTTCGTCATCATGTCGGTCGCGGCGAGCGGGTCGAGGAAGGCGATCAGCGTGTGCTTCTCGCCGAGGAGGGGCAGGTCCTTCGCGCCCTCGACCGGGTTCGCTCCCGGACCGCGCACCTGAACGACAACGTCGGCCTCCGAGAAGACGGCGTTCCGGTCCGGGACGATTCGCGCCCCTCTCTCCTCGTACACGGAGTCGGCGAGGCTCGCACCGTCCCCGGCGCCCTTCTCCACGATCACATCGATCCCCTCTTTCTTGAGGGTGCCGACGCCGGGGGGGTTCAGGGCGATGCGCCGCTCCCCCGGGAAGGTCTCTTTGGGTACTCCTACGATCACGACATCTACCCTTTCGGCCCCGGGAGGACCGTGAGCCGGTTCTGCGGGACAGGACCCTGTCGCTCGGGCCGTCCGGAGAGGCCCGGTCCGGACCCTCGCGGCCTAGACGAGAAATGGGGGCGAACCCGTCCGATGAGCCCGCCCGCCCAACTTCTTGCCGTTCAAACTCTTACGCCAGGGTCGCCCGCTCGACCGACAGGCGCGGCTCCGGGGGACCCGGGTGCCGGGGCCGAGGCGAACTCGGCTCATGTCGCCCCCGCGAAGGCCACCATTCTAGCCTGAGGGTCCGAGCACCCGTCAAGCCCTTTCGGAGGCGGTCGGAAGGCGACCGGCAAGGCGCGGCCCCCAAAACAAGAACCGGCCACCTCCCCCCTCGGAGAGGTGGCCGCCCTTGACAATGGCCGTGCCATACTAGCGCACGAGGACGACCTTGACCGCCTTCTCCTCGCCGCCGGTCCGGAGGCGGATGAAGTAGACTCCCGGGGCAGACTCGTTTCCGCTCTGGTCGCGCCCGTCCCATCGGATCGCCTGCGGCCCGGCCGGGAGGATCCCCCGGACGAGCTGCCGCACCCGTCGACCGTTCACGTCGAAAACATCCGCCCGCACGCGGCCCGCGCTCGGCAGCACGAAACGGACCGTGGTTCCGCCTGGGGCGGGGTTCGGGGAGGGGGCGAAGAGGGCGAGGGCCCCCGCGCCCTCCTCGACGCCGGTGGAGACGTCGACGATGAACGACGAAGCGGCCGAGAGGAGGCCCCGCTTCTCCTGATCCTCGGCGTATGCGCGCCACCAGTACGCGCCGTCCGCGAGCGGGGGTTCCACGGTCCATGAGGTCTCGCCGTTCCCCTCCGGGATGCCGCTCGCGCTCCTGGCGAGGTCGGTGAAGAAGGAGTCGGCGAAGACGAGGAACCCGTAGGTCAGCGGATCCCCTTCCGGGTCGATCGCGTTCGCCACGGTGAGCACCGGAGATGGGAGAACCGGCTCTCCGTCCGCCGGCGAGAGGGGGACCGGCGCCGACGGGGGCTCGTCCGCGGAAGCTCCGACGAGGATGAGAAGGTCGTCGAGGCCCGCCTCGATGATGTCCCCCGGGCCGGAGCCGTCCGAGGCCTGGAAGCGGAGGACGATCTGGCTCGTGAGCGGGAGATGGTCCTCGATGTCGGCGTGGAGGGGTCTCCAGTTGGCCGCGTGGAACACGTCGCCGACGAGGACCAGATTGGCCGGGAAGGTGGCGCCCCCGTCGTTCGAGAGGTCGATCCGGAAGAAGTCGTTGGAGTCGTCCCCCGGATCGCGCTGCCCGTGGAACCAGTTGAAGTTCAGGCTCACGTTCTCGTACGCGGAGAGGTCCCACGCCGGGGAGCGGAGGGCGGAGATGCCGAGGTCGACGTCGTCGGTCCCGTCGTCCGTGTTCTGCCCGGTCGCCCAGCAGATCACGCCCGGATCGGGGGTCGTGTCATCCCCCGGCTGGTAGCTCGTCGGGTTCGGGTCGATGAGGACCCACGCGCCAGTCGATGCGGTGTGGGTCGGGTCCTGCGACCAGCCCTGGTTGCCGCTCTCGAAGTCGTCCGCCGTGATCGGCTCGCCGATCGGAAACGCGAGGGTCTCTTCGTTCCGTGCGCCGCCCGACCAGGCCATCTCGACGCGGAGGACGACCGAGTGCCCGTCCGGGACCGCGGCGTCCACGGTCACGGTGAAGGGGTCCGAGGCGTTGTCCGCGGTTCCTCCGGTCGGGATCGTGCCGAACGAAGAGGAGGCATCCGTGATCCGGACGTACGGATCGTCGCTTCGGAGGATCGCCTCGGTCCCCGTCGCCTCCTGGAGGATGCCCACGTTCTCCAGCGTGACGAGGAGGTTCGCCGTCTCCCCCGGATCGAGGCGGCCGTTTCCGTCCCCGCCGGTCACCGCGGCGCCGGCGAGGCGAACGTAGGACCCCGCGACGAGGGTGAGATAGATGTTCGAGTAGAGGTTCTCCGCGACGAGCCCCGGGATCTCCGATTCTTCAGGCCAAAACCAACTCCCCCCGACCTCCGTCGTGAAGGAAAGGACGCCGTCGGCGCCGTAGGCCCAGTCGATCGTGATGCCCGATGTGATCCCGTAGTCGACCCCCACGGCACCGTAGTCGTAGAGGCTCTCGCGCACGCGCTCGGCGGCGATCGCGGCGAACGTCGCGTTGTCGGACGACGGCGTCGCGGTGTACCCCCACGGGTAGAGAATGATCCCGATGACGCTGTGGTACGAGTCGTGCGCGACGAAGTCGTGCGCGAGGATGAAGTCGCGGAGGGCCCGCGTCTCCGGCTCGGAGAAGGCGTTCGGGCCGCGGTATGTGTCCTCGCACGGGTCGCTCGACGAGCCGCCGCCTCCCCATTCGTAACCGTAGTTCCGGTTGAGGTCGACCCCCTCGCAGGCGCCCGCGTTGTCGCGGCGGTTCTTCCGCCACATCATGTCGGAGCCGCCTTCCCACTCGTTCCACACGTAGCCGTCCGGGTTCACCACCGGGACGAACCAGATCTCCCGCTCGTTTACGAGGAAGGCCGCTTCCGGATCGGTTCCGTGGTTCTCGCAGAGATGGCGCATGTAGTCGATGAGGACGGAGACGCCGATCGGCTCGCGCGCGTGGTGGAGCGCGTCGAAGAGCACCTCCGGCTCCTCCTCGTCGAGGTCCGGGTTGTCGCTGATCTTGAGCACCCAGATGATCCGCCCCTCCCACGTTGTTCCGATCGAGTCCTTCGCGGTCGTGATCTCCGGGTAGGCGCCGTGGAGCGAATCGAGAAACGCCACGGTCTCGCTGTACGAGTAGAAGGCCCCGAGGCCCGGGGCGCGGGGGCGGCCCGCCATGTGATACGCCGCCGCGTCCTCGATCGCGACCGTCGGGCGGAGGCCCGCGTCGATGAGGCCCTCCGTGATCGCGGGGGTCGAGAGGAGCCGGAGGGTCGAGCCTCTCTCGATGCGCATCACCTCGAGATCCGGGAAACTCCCGAGGATCCGGGTCTCCTCCTCGGTCGGCCACGGGATTTCGATCTCCTGGTAGACCTTGCGGGCCTCCCCGTGCGCGGCGGAAGCGAGGAAGAGAAGAACGGCCGCGCCGAGAAGCGCGCGGCCCGCGGTGTTCCCGAACCTCCGACGACCCATCATGGCGAATCTTCCTTTCGGCGGGAGCTTGGAGGGACCCCCGGCGGAGCCCGCGGCGGGGGCACGGCTTCTTCAACGTAACGGCTTCATTCTACAGGAGTTGGCGCGTCGATTCAAGAGCGGATTTCGGGGCCGGTCTAGAGGACTCAGGCGCGGAGCGTCGGATCCCCGTTCCTCCCGGCTCACATCTCCAAGGGAAGATCGACGGCGGGTCCTGCCGGCGGCTGTCCGCTCGGTGCTCGCGAGTCGCCGAGCCTTGGTCGCTGCGCTCCTCGCGGACGCCTGCCGCCGTCACCCGCCGTGGCTGCGCCGGTGAACGGCTGAGGGCATAGCATCGTCTCTCCAAGCCCTACTCATCGAGGCCGCATGGCTCGTGTCCGCAACCTCACACGAGCGAGTCCCTGGCCTAGATCGGGCCGTCCATCTCGTCGAGGAGATCCTCGAGCTTCCGGGTCTCCTCATTCACCCGCACCCGCTCCTTCGCCGTCCGGTACTCCTCCCAGAGCGCCTTCGTGAAATCCCCGCTCTGTTTGAGCGCGGCGGCGCCCGAAGAGAGGCGCCTCTGCCGCATCATGCGGAGGAACGAGCGGTACGGGTCGTGCGACGTGTAGAGACGGAGCGTGTACCGGGCGACGAACTCGCCGCACGTCGCGCACTCGACGAAGACCTGAACGTCCTCCCCCGGCTGCACGAGGAGGAGGTTCTGCATGTTCACGTGGCCGCACCGGGGGCAATGCTCTCTCTTGGATCGTTGAACGAGGCTCACCGAGCAACCTCCTTTCAGTGATCAGTGCGCGGCGTAGAGGCCGGGCAAGAGCCGGAACAACAGCATCTCATAAGCGAGCGTGAAGACGACACCGAGAACCGTGATGAGCACCCCGACGCGGAGCATGTCCCGGGCGTCGATCAGCTCCGAGCCGTAGGCGATCGCGTTCGGGGGCGTGCTGATCGGGAGCGCCATTCCGAACGAGGAGCAGAGGGCGACCGTGATCGCCATCCGCGAGGGAAGCGCCCCCGCGACGGACAGCGCAAGCGGCAGCAAGATGTTGGACGCGGCGGTGTGGCTCATGAACGTCGCGACGACCGCGATGAGCGACGAGAAGAGGGCGAGGCCGGCGAGAGGGTGAAGCCCGGACGGCAGGCAGGCGGCGACCACCGTGTCCGCCAGGCCGGTCTGCTTGATTCCGACCCCGAGCGAGAGCCCGCCTCCGATGAGGAGGAGCGTGTCCCAGGAGAGCTCCCGCACCAGGCGTCTGGTAACAAGCCCGGCGGCGGCGAAGACGGCGAGCGGAACCAGGGCGATGAGAGCGGACGGAATGCCGTGGAGCCAGTCGGTCACCCAGAGGAGCACCGTCGCGAAGAAGGTGGCGTAGATCAGCGACCGGTTCGCCACCCGCGGGCGCTCGTCGATTGCAATCGAGAAGTGCTCCCTCTTCGTCGGGAAGAACGCGCGAAGCAGGAAGTAGGCGAGGACGAGAAGGATCATCATGACCGGAAAGCCGGCGAGCATCCACGCGAGAAACGACACGTGCGTCCCCTCCTCGGCCAGCAGGCCGACGGCGATCGCGTTCGGCGGCGTTCCGATCGGCGTCGCGACGCCCCCGATGTTCGCCGAGAACGGGATCGCGAGAAGGAGGGCGCGCGCGAGGTTGGCGTCCTTCGGCATCGCGCGGACGAGGGGAAGGACCGCCGCCATCAGGATGGCGGTGGTCGCGGTGTTCGACATCCACATCGACATGAGAGCGGTGATCGCCATGATCCCGAAGAGAACCCGGTTCGGTTTCGAGCCGAGCCGGGCGAGGATCGTCTGGCAGAACTCGAGATCCAGGTTGTTCTTGCTGAAAACGTGCGCGAGAACGAAGCCGCCGAACAGGAGGACCACCACCGGGCTCGCGAACGGCGAGAGGAAGATCGCGTAGTCGACCGGCGCCGTCCCGACGAGGCGGGCGAGGGGCCCGAGGAGGAGCGCGGAGAGGAACGCGCCGATGACGGCCGTGACGAAGATCGGCATCGGCTCGGTCACCCAGTAGAAAACGGTGAGGACGAAGACCGCCGCCATGACTCTCTGCTCGCGGGGGAGGCGGGGGAGCGCGAGGGCAACGAGGACGGAAAGGAGAAGGCCGATGAGAAGGAGGGACTCTCTCCGACGGATCGAGGCGAACACGAAACCGGCTCCTTCGCCGAAGGCGCGTTCTCAATGCCCGGCTTCCCGGCTGTGGA
>JBDRFQ010000490.1:0-4655 GCA_043818685.1 Candidatus Eiseniibacteriota bacterium | reverse complement strand
AGGCGAGAGCCGTTTCGGACGAGGCCGCTCCCGGAAGCGTAGCCCTCGCTACGCTGAGGAAGCGGCCGAAGGAGAAACGGGCTCGCAGCCCACGGATTGCACTCGCAGTAGGAATCCCATCGAAATCGAGGGTGAAGGTGGCTGGGGCGGGAGGATTCGAACCTCCGATCCAGGTTCCAAAGACCTGTGTCATACCACTTAACGACGCCCCATCCGGTCGGTACGAGGGCGCCGGTTGCCCGCCGGGGGCCATGGATGCTCCCGGGGGATCCGCCCTTTTTCCCGGAAGAACGCGGCTCTCAGCGGGTGCTCTCCATCACCGGTGCCGGCACGCCTCCGGCCTTGGCCAGTTCTTCCCGGTACAGGCCCAGGACCTTCTCCTCGATCTTCGCCCGCATCTCGTTGTTGATCGGATGGGCGATGTCCTGGTAGGACCCGTCGGAGCGCCTTCGGCTCGGCATGGCCACGAAGAGACCGCTGTTCCCTTCGATCACCTTCAGGCCGTGCACGACAAAGCAGTTGTCGAACGTGACGCTCGCGAAGGCCTTCAGCCTGTCGTCGGGCCGGATGGTGACGCGCACTTCGCTAATCTCCATTCTGCTCACCACCTTCGTTCGAGAGGCCCGTGCTCAAGGGAGGCAGGAATCGATATCCGGAAAAAGTCGGGTGAGCGACGGCGGCGAAGCGGCAGTCGGCGAAACGGGAGAGGAGTTCCCCCTGGTCGACCCCGGTGCTTGCGAGCAACCCGAAGAGGCTCGGCCCGCTTCCGCTCATTCGAACGCCGCCCGGGCAGAGGGGTTCCATCCGACCCAGCAGCTCCCGAACCGAGGGGAAGGCCGGCACCACCACTTCCTCCAACCGGTTGAACAGACAGCGAAGCACGTTGCCCGGCTCAGGGTCCGGCACCTTCATCAGGTTAGACGAGCGTCCGGCTCCTGTCAACGCCAATGTGTCGAACTCTTTATATACGAACGAGGTGCGGAGCCGCTCTTTCGGCGTTACGACCAGGAAACGGGTGGAGGCGGGGACCGGCGGGTAGGGGCGGACGATCTCCCCGCGCCCTTCGCAGAGCCTCGTTCCGCCGTAAAGGAAGAAAGGGACGTCGGTTCCGATCTCCGCGCCGATCCGGGCGAGCCTCTCGAGCGGAACGGCGAGCCCCCAGAGACGGGCGAGGCCCGCGAGAACCGCCGCCGCGTCCCCGCTTCCCCCCCCCAGGCCTGCTTCGACCGGTATCTTCTTTTGAATCGATATTTTACACCCGGCCCACCCCCCCACCCCCACCCGGCGGAGTGAGGGGGCGCGAAAGGCGGTGTTCCCCTCGCCCCCCGGCACGGAGGGATCGTCGCAGACGACCTCGATCCCGTCCCCCTCCTCGATGCGGAGGACGTCGGCCGGGGAGATGCTCTGCATGACGGTCGAGAGCTCGTGATAGCCGGAGGACGTCCGGTCGCCGACCTCGAGAAAGAGGTTCAGCTTGGCGAACGATTCGACGAGGAGCGCCATGGGTCACCGGTAGAGGATCGCGAGAACGACTCCCACCCAGAGGATCAGGTTGACGAGGAGGGGCCCGTCCGAGAAGAGGACTTCCGCGGGGTTCCCGCCGAGCTCCTTCTCGTGGACGAGATACATGTACCGGAAAAGCCCGTAGACGACGAACGGCACCGTGTAGATGAGGCTCGTTGTCCCGAACTTCGCCACCGTGTCCGGCCAGATCGTGTAGAGGGAGAACGAGAGAACGGTGATTCCGGCCGTCACCGCGATGATGTGGTCGGTGAGGCCGACCGAGTAGTGGCCGAGGCTCGCCCTGTGGTCCGAGGCGCCCGTCTCGAGAAGGGTGAGCTCGCTCCGCCTCTTGCACACCGCGAGGAAGAGCGCCGCGAAGAAGGTGCAGACGAGCAGCCACGGCGAGATGAGCATGTCCGGGTCGAAGCCCTTGAGCGCCTCCACCCCCGCGATCGCACGGATCACGAACCCGGCGGAGATCGAGAGAACATCGAGGAGAACGACCTCCTTCAGGCGAATCGAATAGGCGAGATTCAGCGCGAAGTAGAGCGCGAGGGAGAGCCCGAAGCCCGAGGAGAGCCGGAAGCCGGCCGCGAGCGAAGGGATCGCGAGGAGAACGCTCCCCGTGATCGCGGCGCGCGGGGAGAGACGGCCGGACGGGATCGGCCGGTTCCGCTTCCTCGGGTGGGCGAGGTCCTTCTCCCGGTCGAGGACGTCGTTGAACAAATAGATGCTCGAGGCGGCCAAGGAGAAGAGGAGGAAGCCCGCGGCCGCGCGGCCGACATACGGCGCCTCGAGAAAATGATGGGAGAAGAAAACGCCGGCGAAGAGGAGGAGGTTCTTCGTCCACTCGCGAACCCGCATCGATTCGATGAAAGGACCCATCATCGCCTCTTCACCCGCGAGAGGATATCCCGGATCCGGGCAAGGATCATCTCCAAAGCGACCTGGTTGTGCCCCCCCCTCGGCACGATCAGGTCCGCGTAGCGCTTCGAGGGCTCGACGAACTGCTGGTGCATCGGCTTCACCGTGCCGAGGTACTGCTCGATGACCGCTGGGATCGTGCGCCCGCGCTCGTTGACGTCGCGGCGGAGCCTGCGGATCAGGCGCTCGTCCTCGTCGCAGTCGACGAAGATGCGGATGTCCATCCGGCGGCGGAGCTCGCGGTTCTCCAGAACGAGGATCCCCTCGAGGAGGACGACCGGGCACGGCTCCACGCGCACCGTCTCGGGAAGCCGGGCGTGCTCGACGAAGCTGTAGACCGGCCGGTCGACTGGCTCCCCCGCGAGGAGCCGGTCGAGGTGCTCGATGAGGAGGGTGTTGTCGAAGGCAGCCGGGTGATCGTAGTTCAGGACGGCACGCTCCGCGGCCGGCAGGTCGCTTCGGTCGAGGTAGTACGCGTCGTGGTTGATGCCCGCGACGTCTTCCTCCAAGAGAGCTTCCGCGATGCGACCGGCCAGCGTGGTCTTCCCGGAGCCGGTTCCGCCCGCCATCCCGATCACGACAGGCCGTGCCATCGATCGTACTCCTCCGCCCTCCGGATCCCGCAGGGGGGCCTCGGGCCCCGGCCGCCGCCTTTCCCGCGCGCGCCTACGACCGCGAGATCAGGAAGACGCCGAAGCAAACGACGAACGTTCCGGCGAGCCTCATGAGGGTCACCGGCTCGTTGAAGAGATAGCGGGAGCTGACCACGACGATCACGTATCCGAGACTCACCATCGGATAAGCGAAGCTCAGGTTCACGCGTGAAAGGATCACCATCCACATGATCGCCGAGATCCCGTACAGGCCGAAGCCCCCGAGCACGTACGGATTCATGAACGCGGCCGGAATCTTCTGCGTGAGCTCGCCGGCGTGGATCCTGCCGATCGTGTTCATCCCGTGCTTCATCACGAGCTGGCCCGCCGATCCGGTGACCACGGAGAAGAGGATCATGAGGAAGTTCTTCCAGGTGGGGCTCATTTTCCCTCCACGCCTCGAGCGGCCCGCCCGCTCCATGTTCGAAGTCGAATCACCGCCGATCGGTGCGGCCAAGAATACCCGAACCGGCCGGCGGCGCGCAACGCCCTCCTCTCCGCGAAGGCGGAGTCGGCCTCACTCGGACGGGGCCCGCCGGGACTCGGGGCCCGCCGCGTGGCGGACGACGTGCAGGGCGGTAAGGAGGAGGATCCGGAGATCGAGGAGAAGTGACCAGTTCTCGACGTAATAGACGTCGTAGCGGGTCCTCTCCTCGATCGGCGTGTTTCCGCGGAGCCCGTTCACCTGCGCCCACCCCGTGATCCCCGACTTCACGCGGTGCCTGTCGAAGTAGCGCGGCACGTTTCTCTGAAACTCGCGGACGAAGTGCGGGCGCTCCGGGCGGGGGCCGACGAGGGACATGTCGCCCCGGAGGACGTTCCAGAGCTGCGGCAGCTCGTCGAGGCTCGTGCGCCGGAGAAACGCGCCGATCCGCGTCCTGCGCGAGTCGTCCTGCGCCGCCCAGACCGGCCCCGTCTCCTTCTCCGCGTCGGCGACCATCGAGCGGAGCTTCGCGATGCGGAAGACGCGCCCGTCCCTCCCGATCCGCCTCTGCCGGTAGAGAGCCGGGCCGGGCGAGTCGAGCCTGATCGCGGCCGCGAGGAGAACCAGGAACGGGAGAAAGAGAAGAAGGAGGAACACCGAGAGGACGATGTCGAACGTGCGCTTCACGAACCGGTTCCAGGACTGCAGCGGGAAGTCCTTGACCCCGAGGAGGGGGATCCCGTCGATCTCCGAGAGCCGCATCCTCTCGCCGATGCTCGCGAAGAGATCGGGGACGATCTCGAACTGAAGGGGGAGGTCCTCGCAGCCGCGGAGAATCGCGAAGATCCGGTCGCGCATCGACTCGGGAAGCGCGATGAAGACGCGCGACACCCGGCGGGTCCGGCAGACCTCGGAGATCGACTCGAGGGTTCCGAGGTTCGGAATCCCCTCCGGCGGCGGCAGGCTCGGGTCCGAGACCGCGCCGACGAGCCGGTACGCGCGCTCGGGCCTCGCCTCGATCCTCATCCGAATCGCGTCGGCGAGATCCCCTCCCCCGACGAGAAGAACGTTCTCGATTCCGATACCGCGGCTTCTCGCGTAGCGCCTCATTCGCCGCACGGCGCCGCGGGAGAGAAGAACGGCGGCGATCG
>JBDRFQ010000489.1:0-9833 GCA_043818685.1 Candidatus Eiseniibacteriota bacterium | reverse complement strand
GTTGGGATAGTGGAGGGCTCTTCCGGCCCAACACGAGCATTATCATCTTTCTGTTTTGAATACTAGTCAAAATCGAACTCTCTCGCACCCCCTCCTTCCATTCGTTTCCGGGTCCGCTTCGCCGCTTCTTCTTGTTGTTTGTAGCCGGATGCGCTGTTGTCGTCGGACCCTCACCCACCTTCAACTTAGACCCGATTCCAGGGTTCTTCAAGGGTTTCCGCAACAATCGTTCGGGCACACCCCGCTCGCCGCCGGCGCGAGGCCCGCTTGATCGGCCCCCACGGGGGAGTCCCAGCGAGCGTTGGGGCGCCCGATCGGGTCACGCCTCTTGAACACGTTTCCTATTCGATGGGTTCCCCGCCCGTGTCCCACGGAGACCCCTCTGGAACTCTGTCGGGCCACGCTGTCCTCTATTGGGTACAGTTTGCGATCGGGTCTGCCCCGCCCCGCAATGGGGGTGCTCCTCTAATTGGTTTTCTTACAATGCCTTGCCGGCGGCATGCGGGGGCGGCGCTCCTCGCCGGGCTTGGCACGCCTCTTGATCTAGCTTTCCAGCAGGGGCTGTCGGGAACGATGGCACTCAGCGCTTCTGCCCTCCAGCGCATGAGGACGCGGGTACCGGGAAAGTGGGAGCTCCCGGAACCCCACTCCCGATGGTTGAACGGATTCCAAGACAGCCGGAAGGCTGGAAAGGGGGTCTGCCAGCGGAGAGTTCGAGAGGAAGAACGGGGGTCAGGTCAGTCCAGAATGGAAGTTTGGGGAACTCAATCGCAAACGGTAGCACCCATGTCTAGGACCTAGGACCTGCCCCCGTTTCTCTTTGTCTCCCGAAACCCCGCCCTCCGCCGATCCCGCCTCCCTCACGATCGCCGCGGCCTCGCTTGACGATTCAATCCTCTCCGACTAGTGTCGTTCTACGGACATCGCAAGTCGCTTTCACACCCCGGAAGCGCGGGAAGACGGAATCCATGCCGCCGAGAAGCTACTCAGTCATCGTCGCGCCGTCGGACGGAAGCCGGAGCTATCACCTCCAGGTGTCCCGTCGCGCGGTCATTGCCGCGGGCATCCTGCTCTGCATCCTCGGCGCCGCCTTCGTCTTCCTCCTCGCCACGCGCGGGGCCCTCATCCACAGGGTTCGGAACTGGGAGGAGCTTCGCGCGCGCTCCGAAAACCTGGAGCGCGAGGCCGCGCGGGTGGCCGAACTCGAGGAGGAGGTGAGCCGGCTCAGGGAGATGGATCGGAGGATCCGGGGCCTGATGGGGCTCCCGGAGCCGCGCGCGACGATCGCGGGCGGGGAGGGGCGGGAGGCGGCAAGCGAGGAGCCGTCGGAGGCGGAAGAGACGCTCGATCTCCCCGACGCGATCGTTCCGGACGAGGAGACGCGCACCCGCCTGGAGAACGCCCTCCGCTCCCGCCGCGGCGCGCTGCGCTGGCCGTTGGACGGCTTCGTCTCGTCGTCCTTCGGCGAGGGGAGGAGCGAGGGGGGGATTCATCCGGGCATCGACATCGCGGCGGCGCGCAACACCCCCGTGGAGGCGCCGCTCGCGGGAAACGTGGTCGACGCGGGACAGCATCCGGTCTATGGTAATGTGGTGGTCATCGATCACGGGGACGGTCTCGTGACCGTGTACGGCCACAACGCGCGCATCCTGGTGCGCGAGGGGGAACGCGTTCGGGAGGGGGACACGGTGGCCCTTGTCGGAAGCACGGGTCAATCGAGCGCCCCGCACCTTCATTTCGAGACAAGGATGGACGGGTACGCATTCGACCCGCTCTACCTGTTGAAGCCAAAGGTACGCTCATGAGCGCGCGCTCCTCGATCGACGAAGGGCGGACGACACTGGAGCGATCTCGAGACGAGTCGCACAATGAAGGAGCGGTCATGTTCGGAAAGGACGACAAGGACAAGCCGGCAGAAGCCCCCCTCGGGGCGGTGGAGAAAGGTTCCGGCATCAGCACGTTCCTCGGTCCGGGGACGAGGTACACCGGGAAGCTCGAGGGTTCGGGAAGCGTGCAGATCGACGGGAACTTCGACGGGGAGATCGTGGTGCGCGGCACGCTTCTCGTGGGGCGCGAGGGCGCGGTGAAGGCGAAGGTGGGGGCCCAGCACGTGGTCGTGCACGGGAGGCTCGAGGGGGACGTCGACGCCGCCTCCAAGATGGAGCTGATGGGCGGGTCCACGTTTCTGGGCAACGTGAGCGCCCCGTCGTTCATCATCCAGGAGAAGGCGCAGTTCGAGGGGACCTGCCGCATGCCCCGCAGGGATGAGGGGCAGGCTTCCGGCAAGCCGCCGCGCTAGGCCGAATCCAGGCTAGAGGCTGTCGACCGTCGGGGCACCCGGATCGAGCGTGCTTCCCGGGGCGTCGAGATCCGGCCGTCCGACCGAGGTCTCGTAAGATCCCGCCACGACGAACGCCGGCGCCTCCGGGTCGATGAGAACCCGGGTCGGGCGCGCCTCCCGGGTCGCGGGCCCGGGGGAGGGAGTCCGCGGACGAGGAGCGCCACGAGAACGCACGCCGCCGCGGCGGCGTAGGCCGGGATCGGCCGCCTGAGGACGGAAATGCCCCCTCTCCGGGGGTTCGACGGAAGGGAGGCGCGAATCCGCTCGCGGAGATCATCGCGCGCCGCGCACTCGCCGCCCGACTCTTCACGCACCGCGTCTCGAACGCCGAGCAGCCTTCGCTCCTCCTCGCGGCAGGCCGCGCAGGAGAGAAGATGCTCCTGAAGGAGCGCCTCCTTCTTGTCGTCCGGCTCCCCGAACACGAGCTCGAACAGTTCCTTTCTTGCTTCTTCGCATCGCATGGTCCGATCACTCCTTGGATGTCCGGGGCGTTTCCTTTTCGAGAATGGTATCGCGCAGGCTCCGCACCGCGTAATGGAGCCTCGACTTGACGGTGCCCTCCGGAATGCGGAGGACGCGGGCGATCTCCCGGATTCCCATTTCGCGCCGCACGCGGAGCAGAACGACGGTTCTCTGCTCGTCGGGGAGGGATGCGATACCGGCGCGCACCGCCGCGAGCGTCTCTCTTCTCTCGAGGTTCTCGTGGGCCGACGGCTCCCGGGGGTCGGGGACGCGAGAGACGAACTCCCCGCATAGGTCGCCCCGGAAGCGCGCGCGGCGCAGCTCCGTGAGGGCGAGATTCGTGGCGATCTGGTAGATCCACGCGCGGAACGCACCCCGCTCCCGGTAGCGGCCGATGTTCCGATACACGCGGATCATCGTCTCCTGAAGGAGGTCTTCGGCCGTTGCGCGCTCTCCGACCATGCTGCTCAGGTAGCCGATGAGGGGCGCCGCGTAGCGGTCGAACAGGGCGTCGAACGCCCGCGGATCGCCGGCCCCGATTCTCCTGGCGAGCTCGTCGTCTTGCAGCTTGAGCCCCTCGTTCCTTTGTTGTCGCGCATCCCTCTCCCGCCTCTCACGGCGGCGGAGGCCGGACGGTTCCAACGGGACGGCGCTACTTCTCGAACTTCTCGATCCACGCCGAGGGGGCGGTGGACCGCGGGTCCCATTCCCGCCAGGCCTCGGCGAGGCTCCGGCCGAGCGACCGCGCGAAGCGGTTCCTCCCGTGGAACTCGCACGTCCGCAGTGCGCGGAGGATCCACGTCCGCGCGCCCTCGAGATCCTCCCTCTCCGCCAGCGCCTTGGCGAGCCGCGATTCGGCCGCGGCGTAGTTCACCACGAGCCGGGAGAGGGCGGAGTAGTGCTCCCAGTCGAGGCCGAGGCTCGTCGCGCTGTCCAACCGGTAGTTCCGCTCGAGGTTCTCCTCGAGCTGATCGACGTCGATCTCCTCCTCGTCTCCATGCTCGGGGAGCGCCCGGTAGACGAGCCCCTCGAGGGAGAGCCGGTTGGGGAGGGGGAGGCTGTTCCGAAAGACGGTGATCGCCACGTAGAGGGGGCGCTTCCACCCGTCCCGGCGGAGGTTCTCCTGAAGCCCCATGACCGCCGCTCCCGACTGCGGTCCCTTTGCCTCCCCGTCGATCGCGGGGAGCGGAACGGCGAGCGGGCCCTCTCGGAGCTCCTTCCGGTACCACTCGGTGTTGAGGAGGCTGAGGTTCACGATGGCGACGTCCTTGCGGATTCCGCGGGCTGCCTGGAGCGCGAGAGGCGGATACGTGTCGTTGTCCCCGTTCGTGAGGATGATCGCGTTCTCCTCGACCGCGACCAGCATGTTGTACGCCATGTCGAGGAGGAACTCGGGGATGTAGCCGCCTTGGACGAGCGCCGCGAGGTGGCCGTCGGCCTCCTCCCGCTTCCCCTGCGAGAGCTTCATGACCCAGAGCGAGTAGTGCGGCTCGCCCGATTGCGGATCGAGCTCGAGGGCGCGCTCGAGCTCGCGAATCGAAGCGGCGGGATCCTCGTCCGCCCCCGGACAGTACATGCACCAGTTGTTCGACCCGAGCACGGCGCGGGCGTCCGCGTAGTTCGGGTCCAGCTTGACCGCCTTCTTCGCGTACTCGAGGTACTCGTCGCACTTCACGCCCGCGTAGCGCGCCGCCTTCGCGAGCTCGGTCCATCCCATGGCGTCCTTCGGGTGGGCCTCCGCGTACGCCTTCCACTGGTCGCGGAGCTCCACGTAGCGCTCGGCGTCGAGAATGCGGATCCTCTTCGAGTAAATCCTCTCGGGGGACTCCATGGCCGCGGCGGCTTGAGAGAGAATCGCGGCGGCGAGGACGCCGAGGGCGGCGACGGCGATGATCCTCTGCATCATGCTCTTACCTCCTCCGGCGGCGACGGGGTCCCCGCCCCGCCCGCCTTTCCGGTTCGCCCTCAGAACGCGCCGGTCCCGGAAAGGTTCATCCGGCGGCGGTCGGGTCGCTCCAGGCCGATCGGGGGAGGGCCGCCGCCTCGCGGAGGGCCGATGCGAAGCGCGCGATCTCCTCCTTCGTGTTGTAGAGGTAGAACGAGGCGCGAGCGGTGGCCGCCACACCCATCGACCGTAGGAGGAGCTGGGTGCAGTGGTCGCCGGCCCGGACCGCGATCCCCCTCTCGTCAAGGAAGCGGCCGAGGGCGAGCGGACGGACCCCCTCGAGGTTGAAGGAGAGGACGCCGGCGCGGTTCTCGCTCGTCTCCGGGCCGTAGAGAACGATCCTGGAGATGGAGCCGAGCTCGTCGAGAGCGGTTTCGGTGAGGATCCTCTCGTGCTCGCGGATCGCCTCGATGCCGATCTCCTCGATGAACCCGATCGCCGCTTCGAGCCCGAGCGCGTCCGCCACGCTCGGTGTTCCCGCCTCGAGCTTCCACGGCGCCTCGTTGAAGGTCGAGCCGGCCCGGCCCGCCTCGAGGACGGTTCCGCCGCCTCCGAAGAAGGGGCGCATCGAGTCGAGAATGCTCTTCCTTGCATAAAGGACCCCGACCCCGGTCGGGCCCAGCATCTTGTGCCCGGAGAAGACGAAGAAGTCGCAGCCGATCCTCCCGACGTCGACGGGGATGTGCGGGACGGACTGCGCCCCGTCGATCAGGATCGGGACGCCGCGCGTGCGGGCGACGGCGGCAAGCTCCTCCGCCGGGTTGACGACCCCGATCGAGTTCGACACGTGGATGAGCGCGGCGAGCTTCGTTCGGGGGGAGAGGATCTTGTCGAGGGCGGCGGCATGAAGGCGCATGTCCTGGCCGATTCGGAGGAATCGGAGCTCGGCGTTCTTCTCCCGCGCGAGAAACTGCCACGGGACGAGGTTCGATGAGTGCTCCATCTCGGAGAGGACAATCTCGTCCCCCTCGCCGATCCTCTCCCAGGCCCACGAGAACGCGGCGAGATGGATCGCGTCGGTCGCATTCCGCGTGAAGACGATCTCGGCCGTGTCCGAGGCCCCGATGAAGCGGGCGACCGTCTCCCGCGCCCCCTCGTAGAGGCGGGTGGTCTCGCCGGTCAGCGCGTGCGCCCCGCGGTGGACGTTGCCGCAGCCCGACCGATAGTACGACGCAATGCGCTCGATGACGACATCCGGCTTCTGCGTCGTCGATGCGTTGTCGAAGTAGATGAGCGGCGCGCCTCCGCGCTTCTCGCGGAACGCGGGGAACCGCTCGCGTATCTTTCGGACGTCGAGCAAGCCGGCGCTCCTTCCGGGGGCTCCCCGAAGTCTATCGCTCGCCCGTGCACGGGACAAGGATGCCTTGATGGGGAAGGTGAGCGGACCCCGCGGGTCGATGAGAGGCGTCCGCTGAGAAACCCGGGGCCTACGGCTGTTCCCCGATCGTCGCTGTTCCGCCGAAAGCGTCGATCGAGACCGGAACGTCAATCGAGAGGGTTTCGGACGACGATCCCGCCTTGATCCGGATCCTGTCATCCGGTCCGCCCGGGAGCGCGCCGAGTGCTTCCGACAGTGTGTTGAAGGGGTGATCAAAGGTCCCGAACTCGAACCCGGAGTAGTCGAAATCCACCCACACGAAGTCCTCGAGAATCCTCCCGTATGCGTCCAGCACATCGATGAGGCCGTACCCGGCATCGTTGTCCGGTGATTCCGCGTTCGACGCGGTGGCGGTCATCAAGTCGCGCACGCCCTGAGGACCGAGGGACGGGTCCGCCTCGAGGAGAACCGCGGCTGCCCCGGCGGCCAAAGGGGACGCCATGCTTGTTCCGGAGGAGATCGCGTAGTTGGCGGGTCCGCTCCCGATCACTCCGTCGTTGTCGATGATGAACCCATCGGTGACTCCTCTCGGCAGCGTGGCGTTTCCGTTGTCCAGCAGCGAGATCGTCCAGCATCCGGGTGAGGCGAGGTCGGGCTTCATGAGGCCATCCACGCGGGGCCCGCGGCTGCTAAAGGTCGCGAGGGTGTTCACCGAGTTCGCGTTGTCGGCGTGGTCGTTTCCCAAATAGTCGGTCCATTCCACCCGGTGTGTCCATGCACCCACCGCAATCGCCCCGTCGGCGACCGCGGGACTGCATACGGTGAATGAAGGATCGGCCGAGGGGAAGAGCCCGCGGTCGTCCCACGCGCAGCAGTGAACGCGAGGGGTGCCACCGGACACCGCGTTGTTCGAGAGGGTCAGGTTGTAGGTCTTCTGCCCCCCCGCGGGGATGCTAGGGCTCAGGCTGTAGAGCCGGGCCTCAGTTCCCCTGTCGCTGACGCCCGAAGCGACGTCGACGAGGGACTCTCCCGTGCCGAGGTTCGAGCACGAGAGCGAGAGGTTCTGGTCGAAGGTTCCGTTGTCGATCCAGACGACGTTGATCCGCTCGGTTCCCGCCGGGTTCGGGTTTCCCGAGTTGTCGATCGCGAACTGGAAGATCCCAGTAGTCGTGTTCGGAGCGACGAAGACCGAGTAGTGTTTATGTCCATCCGCCTCGTTGCCGGCGGAGATGAACACGGTCATGCCGTCGGCGACCGCTTGGTCGATGGCAGCCTCCTTGGCTTCGGACCCGTCGAGGTAGGTGGAGAACCCTCCGTAGCTCATGGAGAAGACGTCGCACCCGACGGCGGAGGCCCTTTGGATCGCCTCGATGATGTCGCTCGGCGATGCTCCCCCCGTCCCATCGTTCCCGATCTTGTAGAAGTAGAAGTCGGCGCCCGGGGCCGCCCCCATGTACTGATCGCCGCTCAGCGATCCGTTGCCCAGGGCCGTTCCTGAGACGTGAGTTCCATGGTTGGTCACCTGGTTCGAGACATCGGTTCCCCAGGTGGCGGGATCCGTCCCGTCCGTCATGTCGAAGGCCTCGACGGGGGCAGGAAGGTCCGGGTGGGTCAGGTCGGTCCCCGAATCGGCGATGGCGAGCCGCACACCGCTTGCGTCCGCCGGAACACCGAACTGACCGCTTCTCACGACGTCCAGACCGATCATCTCCGCGCCGAGGTCGTTCAGCGGATCGAGCCGTCTCTCGACGGACACGACCCTGAGGATGGGAGCGAAATCCCGGAGCGTTTCGAGCGCGGAGTACGGGACCACCGCGAGGTGAAAGCCGAAGGGATGTCGATCGCCCTGCGGAGGAACCCAGACGGTCGGGTGAACCTCGATGCCTGATCTCGCGAGATCGCGGATTTCGGAGGTCTGCAGCCGCCTTTCGACGTAGAGCGCGCACTCCTCCGCATCGAGGTTCCGGTCGTTGAGCCGGAGGTCGGCAACGACCTGGCGGTGTCGCTCCGGTGCGGTGCCCGGAGGTCTCCGCTTCATCTCCTGGTGGAAGTAGATCGCCCTGTCGATCTTCGGAGGTTTTCGGTCTTCGTTCGCTCGCGCTTCGGCGGCCATGAGAACCGCGGCTGCCAGAAAGAGCATGCCGAAGATCCGCGTAATCCCCTTCCCGAACCTAGGCATACCTGCCCGTCCTTCTCGTTCAACCGGCGGTCGGCACGGCTGGGCACCGACCGCCGGCCAGTTTCGCAACTCTACAGCATAGGTTCTCTCCCTCATTCGCCCCGAATCGTCACCTCGGCCCCCTTGAGCGTCATCGGCCGATCGATGGTGAGAGTAGGTGACGAAAAAGTGTGTTCACCAGACTCAATGACCAGCGTCCAGCCTTCCGGAATCGTCGCGATCCCCACTTCGATGCTCCCCCAGGGCTGATCGGGGGATCCGTCACCGACTTGCCCATAGGAATCCGCGAACCGCACGCCCTCCTCGGGGGCGATATTCCGGATGTACTCATGATCTTCAGTGTAGTTTATCGAGTCAAACGTGTACCAGACACCGCCACCACCCGATCCCATGTTCATCATGAACTGCCTGTCCGGGTCGGTTGCCTTGTTGTAGCCGCAAATGACCCAGGCATGCCCGGAGCCTCCTGGCCGAGAGCCGGAGTAGATCACCGGACAGAAATAGGTGATCTCGGTCGTGATGACGTCGATGTTCGGGTCGAGCAAATCGTATTCGTGATCCCCATCGTCGTGATACCGGAAGTGGTCCTCCAACGCATCGAGCGCGTCCGGCCCCCCCCCACATGAGTGCACCCGAACCGAGGAGGCCGTAATTCATGCCGGCCATTACCCCCGCGTGGTGGCAAAGCTTGGCAACCTCGGCATCCCCGGGCTCGGTCATGCCGTCGTTATGATTATCCTTCATCAGGCTCCAGTTGTATGAGGAGCCGCCCGGGTTGGCATATGAAGTCGAGAACGTCTCGGTGAGTCGGTTCCACAGCGATTCGAGAGCGTCCAAGTAATCCTGCGTGATGGCCATGGAATCCGTCACTTGGGCGTACTCGTAGACGGTCTCATCCCAGAAACCGTTCATGCGCAGCCTGCCACCGCTGGCAGAGGTCCATTCAAGACGATCTGTCCAGATATTCTCCGTACCGACAAAGGGGTCCACAGCAAGCGGTTCCTCATCCCAGTTTGTTCGGAATCGATAGTGGTAGTCGACGCTGCCATCTCCTTCGCCTGTCAGGGGCCACTTCCAGTAGTACATGACCTGCGACATCGCGGTGGCAACGCAGCCCACAACGACGTTTTCGCTGGGGGGGGTCAGGACCGGGCACTGATCGTAGTACGGCTGACCTTGGTGCCACCGCGACGTCAGAGGGAGAACCACCATGGGTGGTTCCCCCGGGCGGCCGCCGTTTTTCAGTTCACGCCTCGGAGGCACCTGCCCGGAAATGAGGTCCTGCCAGGCGGCGGCTCGCTCTCTCAGTGCAGATCGGTACTGGAGCAGGTCGGGATCTCCCCCTTCCAAGCGCACCTCGAGGTTCTCTAGTTTCCCGGCGATTTCCCAAAGGATGAAATCATAGTCTGGGATTTCGGGATCATACGTTCCAGTCGGACTGTAGAGGTAGACAGGAAGCACCAAGTCGTCGGCGCCGCAAAGACAGAAGCCGCCGCCCGCGAGGTGGGCGATGTACGCCGTCGTCCTGCCCCCGGACTCGTGCGGCTCCATTCTCTCGATCACCGCGTCGGGCCGGGCATCCGCCGTC
>JBDRFQ010000488.1:0-6924 GCA_043818685.1 Candidatus Eiseniibacteriota bacterium | reverse complement strand
TCCCGCACGATCGAGCGGGCGGCCGAGGACGCGCGGGCGTGGGAGAGGGGAGGGGCGGACGCGGTTCTCGTGGAGAACTACGGCGACGCGCCGTTCTACCCGGAGCGGGTTCCCCCCGAGACCGTCGCTTCGCTCGCCGCCGCCGCGCGGGCGGTCCGGGGAGTGGTCCGGCTCCCTCTCGGCGTGAACGTTCTCCGGAACGACGCCGAGGCGGCCCTCGCGGTGGCGATCGCGTCGGAGGCCGCGTTCATCCGCGTCAACGTTCTCACGCACGGGTACTTGACGGATCAAGGCGTTCTTTCGGGCCGGGCGCACGACCTCCTCCGGAAGCGCCGGGCGCTCGGGACGCCCGTCTCGATCCTCGCCGATCTCCTCGTCAAGCACGCGGTGCCCCTCGCGCCCCTCGATCCGGTCCTCGCCGCGCGGGACATGCTCGAGAGAGGGGGCGCGGACGCGCTCGTCGTCACGGGGCCGGCGACCGGGTCGCCTCCGGAGATCGAGCCGCTCGAGCGCCTCGCGGGCGCCCTCCCCGGAGCGCCGCTCTTCGCGGGGAGCGGCGTCACCGCCGAGAACATCTCCGCCTTTCTCCCGCACGTCCGGGGAATCATCGCCGGCACCTGGTGCGAGGCGGACGGGCGCATCCGCGAGGACCGGGTCCGCGCCCTCGCGGGGGCGATTCGCGGCGCGAGCCCCTGACGCCGTCTCCCCAATCCGATCTTCGGCGGCGAGCTGTTCCGGGAGGATGCGTCCGTCCGCTTCCCGCGGAGCGCGCGTCCGGGACGGTCAGCGGTCTTCCGTCGCGAGGGCGGCCTGGATTCGCGAGATCACCATCTCGAGCGCGGCGAGGTTCAGGCCGCCCATCGGAACGATGACGTCCGCGTAGCGTTTCGAGGGGAGAACGAAGAGGAGGTGCATCGGCTTCACCTTGGTGAGGTACACGTCGCAGATCTCCTCGAGATCCATCGACTTCTCCGCGAAATCCCGCCCCAGCCGGCGGATGAACCGGAGATCCGAATCGGCGTCGATGAAGACCTTGAAGTCGAGAAGATCGCGGATCTTCTGCTCCGCGAGAATCAGAATCCCCTCGACCAGAACGACGCGGCGCGGCTCGATCGTCTCGACGGTCTCTTCCCGGACGCAGGTGTCCCTGTGGTAGACGAGGCGCGGGATCGCCTTCCCCTCGATAAGCATCCCGAGGTGCCTCTCCATCAGGTCGAAGTCGATCGAGTCGGGATGGTCGAAGTTGATCTCCCCCGCGCTCTCGGCGAAGTGCGACCGGTCATGGTAGTAAGAGGACTCGGCGAGGAGAATCGCGTTCTCGACGCCGACCGTCTCCGCCACGCGGAGCGCGAACGTGCTCTTTCCGGCGCTCGTGCCGCCGGCGACTCCAACGAGAAGCGGTTTCGCCATGTCTCCTCCCCGGGCACCGCCCGGCCCTCTCGATGGTACCCGGGCGGCCCCCGCCGGTCGAGGGAGAAGAGGAGCGCCCCCGGGGTGCGCCTTCCCGGTTGCCGCCCGTTCCCCCGTCTGCTAGCATGATTCGGCACGTGACGATAGCCTCGGCGGGGGACCCCCTCTCGAGGACCCACGCGCAAGGAGCGCCCCATGGACACCATTCCCTCAAGACCAGGATGGATCGAGGTGATCGCCGGCTGCATGTTCAGCGGCAAGAGCGAGGAGCTGATCCGCCGGCTCCGCCGCGCGCAGATCGCCAAGCTGAAGATTCAGGCGTTCAAGCCGGCGATCGACACGCGTTGGGAAGGACACCGGGCCGGCGAGATCGTCTCGCACGACGCGCGCCGCATCCAGTCCGTCACCGTGAGCTCGGCCGAGGAGATCGAGAGGCTGATCGAGCAGGACACCGCCGTGGTCGGAGTCGACGAGGGGCAGTTCTTCGACATCACGCTCGTCCATCTCTCGCAGACGCTCGCCGCCGACGGCAAGCGCGTCATCGTGGCCGGCCTCGACCTCGACTACCAGGGGAAGCCGTTCGAGCCGATGCCTCACCTCATGGCGATCGCCGACTTCGTGACCAAGGTCCACGCGATCTGCACGGTTTGCGGAGAGCCGGCGACCCGTTCGCAGCGCCTCGTCCAGTCCGAGGAGCGCGTTCTCATCGGCGACGAGAAGGTGTACGAGGCCCGCTGCCGCCACTGCTTCGCGCCCCACGAGATCGGAGCGCCCTCCGCATGAGCCGCGACCGGCTGCGCGAGCTGGTGCGGGAGGCCGTTCGCGAGGCCGGGGCATCCCCGCGGGGGGAAGCCGTGGCGATCGGCGCGGATCACGGCGGCTACTCCCTGAAGGAGAGGTTGAAGAACTATTTGACGGAGGAGCTTCGAATGCGCGTGATGGACTGCGGGACGCACTCTGCCGACCCGGTCGACTACCCTGACATCGCGGAGGCGGTCGGCCGGCGGGTCTCCGCGGGGGAGTGCGGGCGGGGCCTCCTCATCGACGGGGCGGGAATCGGCTCGGCGATCGCGGCGAACAAGATCCCGGGCGTGCGCGCGGCGGTCTGCCACGACGCGAGGACCGCGGTGAGCAGCCGGTCGCACAACGACGCGAACGTTCTCTGCATCGGGGCCGGCCTTCTTCCGATCGGCGAGGCGAGACGTCTCGTCCGCCTCTTCCTCGCGACGCCCTTCGCCGGCGGGCGCCACGCGCGCCGGGTGGAGAAGATCAGCGCGCTCGACCGCACGCGCGCCCTTCGGGCGGACGAAGGGAGCGCCGGAAGATGAAAAGGAAGTCCCGCGCCAGACGCTATCGCCTGAGCGAAGAGTGGCGCGAGTTCACGGAGCCTTACGTTCGCCGCATGCCGAAGACGGATCTCCACGTCCACTTGGACGGTTCGCTCCGCTTGCGGACCCTGCAGGACCTCGGCGCCGCGCAGGGAGTCCGCCTCGGCGCGCGGGACCTCCGCTCGCTCCGCAAGAAGGTCCAGGTCGGAAGGGAGTGCCGGAGCCTCGGCGACTATCTCAAGGCGTTCCAGACAACGCTCAAAGTGATGCAGGAGGCGGACGCGCTCACGCGGATCGCCCTTGAGCTCGCCGAGGACGCCGCCGCCGAGAACGTCCGCTACATGGAGGTCCGCTACTCCCCGATGCTCCACATCCAAGGGGGCCTCCGGCTGCCCGACACGGTGGACGCGGTTCTCGAGGGGCTGAAGGCGGCCGAGCAGAAGTACCCGATCCGCACCGGAGTGATCCTCTGCGGGATCCGCTCGATGACTCCGATCCGGTCTCTCGAGCTCGCGGAGCTCGCCGTCGCCTACCGCTCCGACGGCGTCGTCGCCTTCGACCTCGCCGGCCAGGAGAAGGACTATCCGGCGAAGAAGCACCGGGAGGCGTTTTACCGCGTGCTCAACAACAACCTCAACGTGACCGTTCACGCGGGCGAAGCGTTTGATGTACGAAGCATCCATCAGGCGATCCACTACTGCGGTGCCCATCGAGTCGGCCACGGAACCAGGCTCCGGGAGGACGAGGGCCTGATGAACTACGTGATTGACCACCGGATCCCCCTGGAGGTCTGCCTCACGTCGAACCTCCAGACGCGCGTGGTCCGGAGAATCCGGGACCATCCGTTCCGCTACTACCTGGACCGGGGCCTCCGCGTCACGATCAACACCGACAGCCGCCTCGTCTCCAACACGTCGGTGACGAAGGAGCTCGTCCGCGCGTGCCGGGCGTTTCGCATGAACCACTACGAGGTCCGGCATGTCCTCCTGAACGGCTTCCGCGCGGCGTTTCTCCCCTACCGGGTCAAGGTGCGGATGGTGCGGGAGGCGCTCCTCGAGATCGACGGGATCCTCGGCGAGCGCTTTCCCATGGACGACCTCGTCATCCTCCAGGACTGGAGGCAGCTGCAGGGAAGAACCTACTGAGAGAACCGGGCGAGAGGAAGATCATGAGCCGCGACACGTTCGAGCTGATCGCGCTGGTGGGAAGACCGGCGGCCGGCAAGTCCGAGGTGATCGACTACCTCAAGAAGACAGGCCGCGCCGAGCGGATCTCCCGCTTTCACATCGGGGATTTCATCGAAATCGACGACTTTCCCTTCATCTGGGAGCGCTTCCAGGACGACGACATCCTCGCCCGCCTCGGGATGGAGCGGATGTTCACCGACGGGAAGTATTACTTTAAGGACGAGAGGATCTGGGATTTCTTCATCGAGAAGATCGGGGGGCGGGTCGAGGAGATCGAGCGCCTCGATCCCGGCGCCTTCGAGGGGACCACGGGGATCCTCGAGTTCGCGCGGGGAGGCGAAAACGCCTTTCGGAGCGCGTTCGGGCGTCTCACCGACGGGATCCTCGGGAGGCTCGGGGTCGTCTACATCGAGGTGAGCTACGAGGAGTCGTGCCGCAAGAACGCGAGAAGGGCGCGGCCCGGGCTCGAAGGCTCGATCCTCCACCACTCCCTCCCGCAAGAGAAGATGGAGTTCTACTACCGCACGAACGACTGGCCGGTTCTGGCGTCGGGCCGGGAGGGCTTCTTTTCGGTCCGCGGGATCCGGGTCCCCTACGCGGTCCTCCCGAACGAGCCGGAAGTCACCGACAAGCCGGACGAGCTCGGCCGGGCGCTCGAGCGCGTCTTCGGGACGCTCTGGAAGCTCCGGGCGGGTTGAACTGGATTCGACAAGACGCTTCGCTCGGTTGCACCGGTCCGGAGCCTGGGGGCAGGGCTCGCTTGCTCGGACACGCCACGCGCACCGGACTCGGCACTCTTGGATGTCCCACAACACCAGGCGGGGACGGCGCGCGCGGCAACTCGCCGCTGAGCCCTGCCCCCAGGCTCCGGCGCTTCCCGGGAATTAGGCACCTGATTCCCGGCGCGCCTCCCGGGCGATTCGCTGGACGATGCGGCCGATGAGGTTCGAGAAGGGCTCGGCAACGCGCGCGGTGGTCTCGATCACCTCCTGGTGGGTGAGGGGGCTCTCCGAGGTTCCCGCGGCCCGGTTCGAGACGCACGAGAGAACGAGGATCTCGAACCCGACCTGCTTCGCCACGATGACGTCCGGAACCGTCGACATGCCGATCAGATCCGCTCCGACCTGCCCGAGAAAACGGATCTCCGCCGGCGTCTCGTAGCTCGGCCCGGAGACCGCCGCGTACACCCCCTCCCTGAGGGAGAGGCCGATCCCCTCGGCCTCCTGGCGGGCGAGCTCGCGAAGCCTCTTCGAGTAGGCCTCCGAGAGATCGACGAAGCGAGGTTCCTCCCCGGGCGGAACGTACCCGATCAGAGGATTCGTCCCCATAAGGTTGATGTGATCGCGGACGGCGACGATCTCCCCCGGTTCGAACGACGGGTTGATTCCGCCGCTCGCGTTGGTGACGATGAGAGAGCGGACCCCGATCCGCCGCACGACGCGGAGCGGAAGGGTGGCGTCCGCCAGGTGAACCCCCTCGTAGTAGTGGACGCGGCCCTGAAGGAAGAGCACCGGGGTCTCCCCGATCCGGGCCACGACGAGGTGCCCCGGATGGCCGGGGACGGAAGACCTCGGGAAATGGGGGATCTGCCAGTACTCGAGCGAGAAGAGCCGCTCCGACCGGTCGGCCAGGGGGGCGAGCCCTGAACCGAGGAGGACCGCGATCTCCGGCTTCTCAGGCAGGCGAAGGTCGAGAAAAGCCACCGCCTCGCCGATCCGTCTCTCGAGCTCCATCGCTGGCTCCCCGCGCCGCGCGCGGATGGTCCGGGCGAAAGATTCCCTTGTCGGGGCGCCCACACCCGTCTATAGTTGCGCCGACTGTAAACCCCATTCGGAGTTCGAGTCAACCGCCGGGCTCGCACCGAGGGCGGCTCGGCCGGACGACGAGCGGGCGATCCGAAATCTCCTTCTGCATTCCGAGGGGTCGGAAGCGGGATGACCCGGAAAAGCGTCGCAGTCGGAAACACGCCCCGCTCCCGTGCCGGCGTACGCACTCCCTTGCTCCGACTCTTCGTTCTCCTCGCCGCGATCGGGCTCCTTCACGAGGCGGCTCCGGCGCAGCAGAGGCCCTCGAGGCAGCCCGACGCGCCGGTCGGCTCGATTCAGGGCCGCGTCTTCGACAAAGAGTCGAGGGAGCCGATCCCCTTCGCTGACGTCATCCTCGTGGGCACGGGGAAGGGAGTGATCTCCGGAACGGACGGGACGTTCCGCTTCGTGCAGGTTCCGGAAGGGATCTACCAGCTCCGCGTGAACCGGATGGGCTACTCGAGCGAGCTGATCGATCAGGTCCGGGTGCAGGCCGCCTACGTGATCAAGGTCGACGTCGGGCTCGCGCCCATCGAGGTTCGCGAGATGGAGCCGATCGAGGTGAGCGGGCTCAGGGAGCTCGTCGACGTCGAGGTCGCCAAGTCGTCCCACTACGTGACGTCCGAAGAGATCCAGGGGATGGCCGTCTCCGTCGTGAGCGACGTGGTGAGCAAGCAGGCGGGTGTGGTCGAGGAGGACGGCGGGCTCTATATCCGCGGGGGGCGCGCCGAGGACACGGTCTACCGCATCGACGGCGTCATCATCCGCGACCTCATCACCGGGCAGAGCTCGGCGGGAAACATCAGCGCCCGCGCGGTGAAGAGCGTCGAGATCATCACCGGCGGCTTCGACGCCGAGTACGGGCAGGCTCTCGCCGGCGTGATCGACATCGAAACGAAAGAGGGGAGCACCGAGTTCCACGGGTACGGCGAGTACCAGAGCGACCATCTCCCCCTCGTCGGCGACGTCTACCGGAACACGCGGCTCGACAACTTCGAGATCCAGGTCGAGGGGGAGGAGCCGATCCAGAAGTACGTGCTCCGCCCGCTCGGCGTGGACGTTCCCGGGAAGATCACGGTCTTCGCCGACGTGACCGGTTCCTTCGACGACACGTACCTTCCGATCCTTGCCGAAGACGGGAGCCGCAGGACCCTCCGCTCCGGCTACACCGACCGGTTCCTCGGCATGGAGATC
>JBDRFQ010000487.1:0-3194 GCA_043818685.1 Candidatus Eiseniibacteriota bacterium | reverse complement strand
CGGGCAGATGCGGAAGCACTCCGCGCAGGCCGTGCACGCGCCGTCCTCGAAGGCGAGGTCGAGCCCGTGGAGGAGGAGCGCCTCCGTGGGGCAGACCGCCACGCACGCCGCGCAGGAGAGGCACTTCTCTCCGTCGATGCGGAGAAACGGGTGTGTGCGCGCTCTCTCGGTCAAAAGAGGATCCTCCGGTTGGAGAGGCCGGCGAGGACCGGGAGCGCGGCCCTGACGAAGTCCCCGGGGAAGGAGAGGGCCGCGGCGAGCGCGGCGGGGAGGTTCCCGCCCTTCTTTCGATGGCGGAAGAACTTCTCCAGACCGGCCCAGATCTTCTCGAGATCATCGTCCCGGTACTTTCGATAGAGAAGGTCGGCGAGCCGGAGGAAGCGGTCGTTGCTCTCCCCGACCGTGCGCTTCCATTCGGTCTCGTAGCGGGAAAGGGCCTCGCTGGAGGCGTTGCCGTTCGCGAGCGCCTCCGACGCCGCGCGCCCCGCGAGATCCCCCGCCTCGAGCGCGTTCATGATCCCGCCCCCCGTGAGCGGGTTCCCCTGGTGCGCGGCGTCACCGGCGAGCGCGACCCCGTTCCCGACGATCCGCGGGAGCGAGCGCGAGCGGCACGCCGCCCCCCCGATCTCCTCCAGGACCTCCGCCTCCGGATCGAAGCGCTCGAGGAGACGCTTCAGGAAGACCGAGGCGGGAGTGCGGTCGGAGCGGACCGGATCGACGCCGAGCCCCACGTTCCACTCGTTCCCGCCCCTCGGGAACGCCCACGCGTAGCCCCCCGGCGCGACCGAGTCGCCGAAGTGGAACTCGAGGTAGCGGTCGGAGGCGCGCCGCGACCGGACCCTGGCCTCGATACAGCTGAAGAGCTCGTCCGTCCGCCAGCCGGACTCGAGGCCGGCCCACCTGCCGACGAGCGACTCGACCCCGTCCGCGCCGATCACGACCCGCGCTTCCGCTTCGCGCTCGCGATCCCCCTCGCGGAAGCGGACGCCGCGGACCGCTCCCTCTTGCGTGAGGAGCCCGGTCGCCTGGCACCCCTCTCGCACCTCGGCCCCCGCCCGCGCCGCCGCCTCGGCGAGCCCCTTGTCGAACCGCTCGCGGTCGAGCATGACGCCGATCCCCGGGGCGGCCTTCTCGAACACCGTTCCGCGCGGGCTCACGAAGCGCGCCCCCTCGATCGTCAGGGCGATCCACCCCTCGTCCACCGGGACGAAGCGGGCGATCTCCTCGCGGGGACCGGTCGCCTCCGCGCAGCGAACCGGACGGCCGATCGGGCGGCGCTTCTCGGCGAGAAGGACGCTGCGGCCCGCCTCGGCGAGGCGAAGGGCGGCGATCGACCCCGCGGGCCCCGCGCCGACCACGATCGCGTCGTATGAGTTCTCTCGGCTCACCCCGGCGTCCGTCCTTTCCGATTGCGTGCATTATAGGAGACCCTCCCGGGCTTGGGAACCGGGTAGGCGGGGGCGGGGTACGTTCCTCTCGGAGACGCCGGCGGGTCGAGGCAATCGGACGGCGGGGCCTGTCGGCGGCTGTCCGCTCGGCGCTCGCGAGTCGCCGAGCCTTGGTCGCTGCGCTCCTCGCGGACACCTGCCGCCGCCACCCGCCGTGAGTGCGTTGGCAGTCATGGGAGGAGGGAACGAGAATCCTGAGAGGACGCACCCCGATCCCGCTGGGGGAGAGGTGAAAAGGGGGGGCGAATTCGTTTCGATACCAGCGAGGCGGGCCGGGGCTTTCCGAGGGACCGCTTGGACGATGGGCCGGTGCTGCCGGCGATCGGCGAGCGCCCCTCCCCGTCGGGGGCGGGCCGACGACCGGGGTGGGGGGTGTCCCTCGAAGGGCCTTGGAGACGGAGCCGGGTACCCGCTCCCTGGATTGCGGTCGCCCGCAAGGGAGCGGGTGGCGGAGCGACAGGAGCCGAGAGCGCGCGCCGCGCGCTCGGAGGCGTTCCTGAGAGGGACGCCCCCGCCCCGTGACCCTCGGTGGCCACCGTGGATGGGCGACCGCTTCGCCCGGGCGCCCCGTGATACGTTCGCGGAAGTCCCTCGGAGGACCCCTGTCCGCCGAGCCCCCCAAAGGGGGTTGACAGGTCCGGCGCGGTCGATAAGATTACAGATCTACTGTCGCTCGTTTTCCAGGGGCGGTACCTTCGCCCCACCGAACCAAGAGAAGCGAGAGAACGAACCGTGATCGAGGTCCGGCATCTGTCCAAAAATTTCGGCTCCACCGTCGCGGTCAGGGACGTCTCCTTCGACGTCTCGCGCGGCGAGGTGCTCGGCTTCCTAGGGCCCAACGGCGCCGGCAAGAGCACGACGATGCGCATCCTCACCGGCTACATCCCCCCCACGGAGGGGACCGCGCGGATCGCCGGCCACGACATCCTCGAGGACTCGCTCGCCGTCCGCCGCCGGATCGGCTACCTCCCCGAGTGGGCTCCTCTCTACGGCGACATGGAGGTCGTCGACTTCCTCCGCTTCATCGCGGACATCCGCGACATCCCGCCGGGGGAGACGCGCGAGAGGATCGCCCGAATGGTCAAGGTGTGCGGCCTCGAGAAGGTCTTGGGGCGCGTGATCCACCACCTCTCCCGCGGCTATCGCCAGAGGGTCGGCCTCGCGCAGGCGATGATCCACGACCCGGACATCCTCGTCCTCGACGAGCCGACGAGCGGACTCGACCCGAACCAGATCATCGAGATCCGAGAGCTGATCAAGGAGCTCGGGCGCGACAAGACGGTGATCCTCTCCACGCACATCCTTCCCGAGGTGTCGCAGACGTGCGGGCGGGTCCTCATCATCAACGAAGGGGCGCTCATCGCCTCCGGCTCCCCCCTGGAGCTCGGGAGGCGGATCGAGGGAGGAGGGATCGTGCAGCTCGCGGTCCGCGGCGCCCCCGGCGAGGAGATCGAGAGAAAGCTCGTAGAGGCACCCTTCGTCGACTCGATCCGCCGGCTCCATACGACCGGCGAGGACCTGCATCATTTCACGGTTCAAGGACGTGAGGCGGGCGGGATCGGCGAGAACCTCTTCCGCCTCGCCGTGGAGAACTCCTGGACGCTCGCCGAGCTTCACGTCGAAGCGGCGACGCTGGAAGACGTCTTCCGGCGCCTCACCCGGGGGGAGAACGCGTGAAGAACATCTGGACAATCACCCGGAAGGAGTTCCGCAGCTACTTCGACTCGCCGGTGGCGTACATCTACA
>JBDRFQ010000486.1:0-3399 GCA_043818685.1 Candidatus Eiseniibacteriota bacterium | reverse complement strand
CTCGCCGGCCGGGAGGTGAGGTACGCCCAGTCCCACCAGAACGATCCGCTCGGCGCCGCCGTCCTCGTCGAGGTCGTCCGGACGATCCGCGAGGAGAGGCTGATCGAGAGGGGCGGGGAGATCTCGGCGGTGCTCGTGTCCGGTCTCGAGGAGATCCGCGCGCGCACTGGGCGGATCCGGGAGGTCCGGGCGCGCGGATTGATGATCGGGCTCGAGATGGACGACGATCCGGAGAGCTCGCTGACGATCCGTACCCACCGGGAGCTCGTTCAGAGGGGTTTCCTTGTCGGGAGACGCCCGGGCGTGAACGTCCTCCGGCTCGACCCGCCGCTTACGATCGAGCGCGCCGACTGCGAGAGCTTTCTCGCGGCGCTCGGGGACGTGCTCGGGTGACAGACGATCCGATCGAGGGAGAGCGGGGCCTCCGGGAAGCACGAGATTCCCCGCGAGGGGCCCGCACACCTGCGGACGAGCCGGCACCGCACCGCCGAGTCCTCCCACAGGGCGCGCCTCGCCGCGAGGACCCGCCCCCCGGGGGCGCAACACCTCCGGCCGGCGCCTACTCTGGCTCGGTGAACTTCGGCTCGGTCGGCTCGGCCACCTGGTAGTCCCGCTCCCACCCCTCGTGATCGAGAGTCATCGACTCGATCGCGATGCGGGTGCTGTTCGCGTCGAACTCGGTGACCGCGCTGTACTTCGAGGGCCAGCAGCTGTAGACCTTCCACTGCATGGCGAGCTGTCCGGCCTCGTTGTACAGCTGGATAATGATGTCCTTGCGAAAGTCCTGAAGTGAAACCTCGGACCCCAAGCCCGAACCGAAGTTCCATACCTTGTTCACCCAGGTCTCGAACTCCTGATCGTGGGTGCGTCCCCTCTCGATGACGATCGGATCATAGAGGGTCTGTCCCGGCGATCGCCGGTCGGTGCTCGGAGAGTCCGCTTTCCGGCTCGAGATCACCTCGGTCGTCCGCGTGAGGCCGCTCACGTACATCACCCCGGGGACGTACTTGCCGTCCCACATCACGCGGAACTTGAACTGCTTGTACGGATCGTACCGGTACGCGTTGACGGTGAACTCCTTCGCCCACGCGTGAGAAACGAGCAGCATCGCAAGAGTGAAGAGAAGCAGGGTTCCGACCAGGCGCTTGTTCCATCTCATCATCGACCTCCGGATATCAGATGCTTCGCTCATCGTTCATCGCTTCGACGCAGATTCACCTCTGGCCGCCTCCCGCTTTGCGGGAGAGAGAAGGGCGGCGCAACCACGGCGGGTGGCGGCCACGGGCGCCCGCGAAGGGCGCGGCCACCAAGTGCGCAGGCGCGACCGGCCAGCGCCCGAGCGGGCTGTGGCCGACAAGACCTGCCGTCCGCCTTCCGCTGTGCGCCGTCCGCCGGGCGGCCCGCCGCTTCAGTGCGGCGTCGCGACCGCGTAGTCACGCTCCCAGCCCTCGTGCTGAAGCACCAGAACCTCCGTCGGCAGGTCGGATCCGTCCGTCACCATCTCCCCGATCACCGCGTGGTCCGACGGCCAGCACCGATAGACGTTGAACGCCATCGCCATCTCGCCCGCCTCGTTGAACAGCTCGATGCGGATGTCCTTCCGGTAGTCCTGAAGCGAGACCTCGGCCCCGAGCCCCGAGCCGTAGTTCCACACCTTGTTCGCCCACCTCTCGAACTCCGCGTCCTGCGTGAGGCGCCGTTCGAGGACGATCGGCTCGTACGCCGTGAGCCCCGGAGCTCTTCGCACGGCGTTCGGATCTCCGCCGCCCCGCTGCGTGACGACTTCGATCCGCCGGATGAGGCCGCTCACTCTCGTGATCCCGACGACGTACCGGCCGTCCCACTTGACGCGCAGCGTGAACTGTCCGGCGGGGTGGGTGTCGAGGAAATCGTCGTTCGCTGGAGCTCGATCCGGAAGGAACACGACGAAGACCAAGAGACAGACGACTCGAACGAGCGCTCGAATCGCGGGTGGGGTTCTTCCCATGATCACCTCTCTTTCCCTGCGTCCGGGAAGACGCGCGCGGCTCCGGCCGGGCGACCGGAGAAGGGCGGGCCATCGCTCCCGCCGCGACTCCAATACAGACGAATCGGAAGGCAAAGGCAAGAGAGAATTGGAACCGGGGAACGCCCTAGAATCGGTTTCATAACCTCCTTCGTTGCGAGATCGAGCGAGAAGCCCGCCCGCAAGGATCGAGGGTGAAGACGCCCGGAGGCGGCCTCAGAAGGCCGTTGAGGACGTCTTCGCCCGAGGACGCCGCCGGCGGGCTTCGCAGCCAATCGCAGCAGAAGGGAGGTTGTGAAACCGGTTCTAGTGTCGTGTCCCAGAGATACCTTGTCAATCTGGGTGAGCGATCGTGGTTCCCGGCAAGGCGCGACGACGACGGCGTATCAAGGAGATACGCCGAGGAGGAGCAACAAAGCCGGGGGCCGCGAGGGCCAGCCAGAGGGGAAGGTGTTTTTGGGACACGACACTAGCCCGGGTTTTGCGCAGATGTGCCGGCCCCGGACTCCTGCGTCTCCACGTCGAGGGATTCCGCGGCCTTGTTGAACTCCTCCAGGTCGCGCCGCAGGAGATCGAGCGCCCTCTTGACCTCCTCGAGATTCCCCTCCTCGAGGAGGATCTCGATGCGCTGAGCCGTGTCCCGCACGGCCTCCGCGCAGACGCACGCCGCGGTGCCCTTCAGGCTGTGCGCCCGGAGCTTCAGGTCCTGGAGATCCCCGTCCGCGGCTCCCTTCCGCAGGGCCTCCATGGTCTCGGGAATCGACGCCACGAAAGTGGAGAGAACCTCACGGAACAGCTCGTGGTCCCCCCCGAGCATGACCAGGGCCTTCTCGACATCGAGAGCCATCCGGTCCGCCGGCTCCTCGCCCAGGGCCCGCTGCGGATCGGCTTCCTCGAACGCCTCGGCCCTCGTCTCGTGGCGAGCGCCCCACTTCCCGACCGCCCGCAGGAGCTCGTCGGAATACACAGGCTTGCGCAGGGAGCCGTCCATGCCCGCATCGAGGCAGAGCCGGCGCTTCTCCGCGGCGTTTCCGGAGAGCATGCCGAGGATCGGCAGGCCGGACCATCGGGCCTGCATCCGGATCTTCCGGGAGGCCGCGATCCCGTCCATCACCGGCATGTCGCTGTCCATCAGCACGAGGTCGAAGGACTTTCTCTTGAGGATGCCGAGCGCCACGAGCCCGTTCTCCGCCGTCGTCACGTCGTATCCGCATTCGACAAGCACGCGTGTGATCTGGGAGCGGCTCGCCTCGTCGTCATCGACGACGAGCACGCGCGCCTTGTACCTGCGGCGCCTCGGGTTCGCCCTGGCGCCGGGCCCATAGGACCGGATGATCGCGCGCCTGGGTTGGAAAACGTCGAGCAGGGTCTCCAGCAGGATGGACTGCTTGACC
>JBDRFQ010000485.1:0-9157 GCA_043818685.1 Candidatus Eiseniibacteriota bacterium | reverse complement strand
GCGAAGGTCTTCTGCAATCCGGAACGGATGTCGATGGATGCCGCGCGAGAAGACGTCGCGTACATAGTTCTGGTTCATCTCCTCGTAGGCCCCGTCGGCGATCTGGTGGATGATCTTGACCGCGCCCCAATTTCCCATCGGCCGAAGTCGCAAGGCATACTTGATGATTAAGAGAAGTGACGACCACTTCTTCGGCCCCTCCAGCCGCCGTGCATTGGCGAGGGCCGTGTCGAGGAAGCGTGCGTGCCGCACGGGGAACACATCCGGGGCGAGATGCTTCTCCGCGTAACCGGGTCCGCCGCGCCAAACACAGAGGCGAACGAGATCATCATGAGACAGACGTACCTTCTCACTTTCGATCAACGCCTTCCCCACGATCACGGAGCGTTCGGCAATGTCGTTGCAGACGACCTGGTGTCCTCGACACTTGGCGTATAAAGCGACCGACCCTCCACCGAGAAAGGCGTCCACGAACACGGGAGCCTCGTCCGACGGAGGCACGTGGCGGAAAATTGCCCCGAGGAGCCGACGTTTGCCGCCGTTGTACGAGGGGAGCGCTTGGAACATCTTGAGCGGCATCACAACCTCCGAGTCGAAGGGCCGGTCGGGAGTCGGCCGTGCTCACCCCATCCCGCGCACCGGCGGTTCGCACCAGGCGGACAACGCGGCACATCGCCTTCGCGCCCCCGGGGGAAGTTCCCCACCACAGGGGGGGCCACCCGCCTGCGCGACTCGTTCTACTCACTACCTACCGGAAGAGTGCGGAAAGTGTCGGGGCTGGTGTGATCTCTGGGCGGGATCCTTAACCAGTCACGGGGGCAGGGCGACAGACCGACGTCCGCGGGAGACGCCCCGAATGTCCCGGCTCCCCGAGGGCCGCTCGGTCCGGCGGGGGAGGATTCGACCACGGGGGGGGGCGTGAAGCGAGCGTCCAGGACCGTGTGGGCGGCTTTGCTCCCGGCGAGTAGCCGGTCTGGTATTGGGGGGAAATCCCAGTCACAGAGTAGGGGTTAGAGGGTTAGAGGGTCGATGGCCCGCTGGGAACCTCTAACCCTACCCTCTAACCGTTGTATTGTATTGATATAGAATAGATTAGATAGATAGAGGTTAGAGGGTTAGAGGTTATGGGAAAATGTCTCTCTAGTATGGCGAAAAAAAGAAAAGGGCCCGTGTCTTACCTTTTGTTTTTTTTCTCCCTATAGGGAGCAGACCTCTGGGAAACCTCTAACCCTCTAACCCCAGAGCACCTAACCAACGTTTTTGCAATCGATTGTGGCGGTTAGAGGTCCTCGGAATGAAGGTTCGAGACCTCTACCCTCTAACCCGTGGTTACTGAGGTCTAGAACGGCAGATCGTCGGATACGCAGCGGCGGATGTTGTAGAAGGTCTGGTTGTGGGGACCGGGGTCGATCTCGACCTTGAACCCAGCTCGCTCGATCGAGTCGAGGTCGTTGAAGAAGCGCTGTATGAACTGCTGATTGGATCCGTAGGGAAAATGCCCACGGAAGTCATTCGCAATGCGACGCAGGGCGACATGGAGATCCCGTGATCGAACTCCCTCCAGCCTGTCAACGCCGGCGAATTCGATCAGGTAGCGCTCCCGGAAGACATCCACGTTGTTCCGGAGATCACCGCGGCGGTTCGGTCTCTCGTCTTCTTCGGTGGCCCTGGCGTAGGCCTTGAAGAGGATGTCGAGGCAGGCGACGATAGGGTTCGATTCCTGCGCTGTCTCGTGGCCGATCTCGTTGAGGCCAGAAACCTGGGCGACGAATTCGGGATCGAGTTCATCGAGGGCCTTCGCCGTCTCCTCATCTGACTTCCCGGCCACGGCTATGAGGTACATCAGCGCGAGAAAGTCGTTACACCGACGTTTCCCGTGGTCGGGAATACTCTGCTGCAAGAGCTCCATGATCTTTGCGTGCGCGCCGCCCCGGATGAGCGAGAGAACTCGGACCGTCTTCTTCAGAAGCCCCGACAAAATCTGGTCCCGGCTCTCCCGGATTCGCGCGAGCACTTGGACCTCAAGGAAGCAGCCTGCGCGCTCGTCGGTCCGACCGAACCTCACAACAAATGACCGGGACAGGATTTCCCAGTACTCCCCGCCCAGAGGCTCGATCCCGTTCGTATTCAGGAGGCATTCCGTCCGTTCGGCCACAGTTTCCGTATCGGTTCCGGCCTTCCGTTTCTCCCGGGCGATCCCGGTGATACAGGTGAGAATGAAGGTGATGAGTTCCTCGCTCAGATGTTTCGCTTCGATGTTGTCGAGGGCGAGAAGCGGATTCTTCGCTCCGTCCGTGTAGTTCGCCGCGTCGGTCGACTTCTTCTGCTCCGGCTGGCCGTAGATAAGCGCGGTGATGAGCTTGCTCGCCGTCGTCTTCCCCGAGTCCGACGCCCCCTCAAACCGGAGCATGGGGCGAGTGCCCACGAAATCGATCAAGGGGAAGCAGGAAAGCCAGAGGCAGATGAGTTTTCGTTCCGCCGGTGAGCATAGAAGGTGGCGGCCGATGTGCTCTGTCAGAAGCCGTTCGCCTTCCTCGATGGAAACAACCGGATCATAATGGATGGGACCAATCTTCCCCGATTCTTCGAGGATGACTCCGTCGTGGTTTCCGCCGTTCGGCACAATCTCCACCCCGTCGGCTGTGATCTTGGCGATCTCGTGCTCGGCATTGTTCAGGTTGAGGAACACCCGGTGACCGGTTACGTCGGTATGAATCCAGGAGAACCGTTCACGGACTTCGCCGTGCTGCGCGGCAAGATTGGCTAGCACTTCGTAGAAGGCCTTTCCCATCGTCGTGGTGGCTACGACTCCCGTCTGCTCGTACATCTGGGCGTGGTAGAGCCTCCGTCGGGCGCGGTCCGCGCTATCCATCCAGTTGACTTGGTTCTGGAAGAACAGGAACGGTTCCCCTTGGCGCGTGCGGAAGAACCGACCACCGTTCTTGCAGAACCAGGCGAACGCGGCCTCTGCCATCTGAGCAGAATCCCCGCCGGACTCCATGGCCGCTTGTTCGATCGCCGCACGGCAGGAGCCAGGAGGAGCTTGATTCCGTTGTTTCTCCTGCTCGGACGCCTGCTTCCGCTTTTCCTTCCGTAGAGTCTTCACTTGGTTGCGAAGGGCTCCCATGGAGAGCCGCGGCTCCCCCGCATGGTCTTGGATACGACGGAGGTGCCGATCGACTTCGATTGGTGGCAGCTGGGCGACAACCAAGAGAATCGGCGTCAGTACCTTGTTCCGGGACGACTCGTCCCCTGTGGTCGGTAGAAAGTCGATGGCGAGCTCGAGAGGAGATCGCGCGTCCGCGAGCAACGCTTGGAAGTCATTTGCTGTCGCGCCACCAAGAAAGAAGCCGTTCACGTCGATCTTGGCCTGGGCGACAAGGGCCGCGTCTGGTTCGTCCTCCGGATGCTCCCTCCGCACACGACCGATCTTCTCCCGCGCAACCTTTTGAGTTTCGCCAAGCGGCAGCGTCACAATTTTCGCCTCGATCTCGTGGGCCGCGAATGCCTCGGCGATCTCGATGGCCCCCGAGAGACCGACCCCGGAGAGTTCATTGTCCATGCACAGATACACCGTATTGACGTGCTGAAGCCGAGGGAGAAGCCGGGTCCAGTCCTCGCCCTTGATCCGGACCGTGACGGGAGAGACGGCCGCAAAGCCGCGCTCCATGAGACCGATGCAATCGGTGACCCCTTCCGTGACGACTACGTGGTTGGGACGGCTGATCAGGCAGTCCTCATTGAACAAATGGTTATTTCGGATGGAGCCGGAGATGTAGGATCGTGTCCGGTTTCGTAGAGGGAGCTTTTTGTATTTCGGCCTTTCCCAGTCGTGTTCGGGCGTCCAGGGCGTCCTCCGTCCGATCATGTAGACGACCCGGCCCGCGCTCCAGTAGGGGAAAACGATTCGCCACTGGAAGAAGGGACGAAGTCCGCCCTCCGGCTTTCGGAGGAAACTTCCTGTGGCCGCGAGTTCGCGCAGTCCGATCCGGTGGGGCTCGGCCCGAAGCTCTCGGAGAACCTCACCCTCTCCGTTGTCGGCATAGCCGATTAGCAGGTGGTCGATGGTCTCGTCGGAGATCGCGTAGTTTGCCCGCAACCACTCGAGGACCTCGGGAGACTGCCGGAGCCGTTCGTGGTAGATCCTCGCCACCTCAGTGAGCACCTCTTGCACTCGAAGTGCTTCTCGCCTTCTCGCCTCGGCGTCGGCCACTTTCTCTGTCGAAAGGCCTATCTCTGCGAGCGGCGGCAGGCCGACTCGGGCTCCAAGATAATCCCGAGCCTCTCGGTGACTCTGAGGCATCGGCCCCCGCGCTCCCCGGGTCAACTGGCCTGTTTGGATGAACTCGACCAGCTGGAGAACGTCGCCTCCGATCCGGCATCCGAAGCAGTAGAATCCCTGCTTGTCCAGCATCACATGAAGCGACTGGTGCGAGGCGCTTTCGTGGTGGGGGCAGGCACAGCGAAGGAGGCCCGCCGTCTCGGACTGGATGCGGTCGCCGAGTAACTCACGTGCAATCTCGCCGATGTCCACTCCGGTGATCTCCCGGTAGTAGTCAGCGAAAACGTCTTCCCTGCTGTGTTGATCGCTCATGGTGCGGTTGCCCCTTTCTCTTCCACTGGCGTCCCGAGCTTCCGCTCCTTTTGGTAGCGCAGGAGCATTCCCAAGACGAACCGGGAGGCGATCTCCCGATCGGAGCAGAAGAAGACCGGAATTCCGTAGTCCACGTAGATCGCCAGGGCCGAGGCGAGAATCGCATTCGGATGCGCACGGCTTCGATAACGTCCGAGGACGATATCGCGAAGATCCCCTTCCACGATCACGCAGGCCAGGCGGTAGCCCCGAAGCCGCTCCAGCTCCCGTTTGAACCGATCCCGGCTGTAGACGACGGTCGAGACGAAGTCTTCGAGGCTCTTCCGCTCAACCGCGATCTCCGTTTCGCAGCCGCACAACGAATAATCGCCCGCGGGAAGTGCCCGCTTTGTGGTAGCCACAACGACAGGGTCGAAGTGGTACGGCGCACGTTCTCGCGAATCGACAACGACGGTCACGCGAGATTTTCTAGAAGGGGATGTCTCCGCTCGTCCCACCGTCCGTTCCCTCCGGAATCTCGATCCGCCGATTGAAGTAGATGTTCGAGAACTCGCCCTTGGTCTTCTTGGTCACTTCGAGGGTGATATCCAGGAGCTCGTCCAGGTGACCCGGCAAGGTGGAGAGGTTCTCGACGGTCAGGCCGCACGTGTGAAGATCCGTTTTGAGCCAGCTCAGATTCTCGCGAGTGGCGAACTGGTTGTACCTCCAAAGGAACCGTCCTTCGAACCGCGGCGCAAGGACCTTCAAGGTCCACTTGAGCTGAAGATTTCCCGAAGTCCGCGCCCGGACGATCTCCACTCGATCCACGCGCACTTGGTACTTTCCGTCTTCGATCTCCTCGAAATCGCTTTCCTGAAGTTCCGCGTCCGAGAATTGCCGGTCGTAGGCCGAGAGGTCGATCGACTCATCCCTCGTGCGGCCGTCCATCGTCTCGCTCATGATCTCCTCCTTCTTCCTGTGATCGGGTTATGACACGGCCTTGGCGGCCGCTGTTTCCTTCTTTTCGCCGAAAGTTGTCAAGAAAATCCCGTAGTCCAGTGGAATTGTGTCTGGTAAACGACCCGTCCGGTCGCCAGCCTCATAGTGGATGCTCGGCTTCGTTCGCATGACCCGCCGATAGAGGGGGTTCCCCTCGGCATCGCGCTGCACTTCCAGATCACAGAAGAGAACGAGATCGGCCATACCGAGCACGAGCTGGCGGGGCCGCTCCGGCAACGTCGGGACAGTCTTGATGTGGCGACCGGTTCGCGTCTCAATCTCCTTCTCCTGGGCGTGCGAGACCAAGAAGAGACCGGTCGGAAGGAATGCGAGTTTCGTCAATACGCGCAAGAATTCGCCAGCGACGAGCGCGTACCCCTTGCCGTACGCGAGCTCGCTTTCGTGCGTGACGTCGTTCTTCTGGCAGACGTACTCCGAGCACATCTTGAACGCGTTGTCGGCGGTATCCAAGATGACCGTTCGGAAGGAATGTTTCGAGGTGGCCACCTCCGCGCAGGCCACGAGCAACTCCTCCCAATTCGTGATCGGGACCTGATAGACCTCCAGGTTGTTGAGTCCGGGCTCGGTCGCGAGGAAGATCGCTCCTTCCGCCTGGGAGCACCATGTGCTCTTTCCGATTTTCGTTGGCCCGTAGATCAAGGCCGTAAGGTCCGAGAGCTTGTCCTTCGGTGGTGTCTTGTGGGTGGGTAACATAGTGACGACTCCTTTGATTTCTCGGTCAGAATGGCTTCTCCCCATCGTCGGCCGGATCGATCCGCAATTCCTCGTGCGGCGGCCTCTTCTCGTACAGGCTCTCGATCAAGTGCGGATTGCCCCCGGACCGGCAAAGCGGGAAGTACGGGCACGGCCGGTTAAAGTGGAAGCAGAACGACGTGTTCTGATAGAAGACGCCGCGACGCCGAGCACCAAGAAACGCCTGGGTCAGCTCCCAGAGTTCCGTCTGCAGGGCCGAGAACTGGTTTCGGGAGATGAAAAGCGTCTCCCGGTGGAACATGCCGGGATCCGCGTATTTGGCGGCCAGTCGCCCCTGAAACCCCCCATCCGACTCCGAGACCTTCCGGCGGGCGGCTGATCGTCCCGTCTTCGATCGGGCCAGGAGCTCCTTTCGACGGGTATCAAATTCGGTTTCGGTCTCCCCCTGACCTTGCTTCAACCGGGCCTTCACGAGGATGTTGTAAAGGATCCCGGTGATTGGGATGCCGAGGGTCTTCTCGACGTACCACGCGTAGAGCGAAATCTGGAAGTCTGTCCAAAGCCGCTCCAGGTAATCCCCACCCAGCTGCGCTGTAGTCTTGTGCTCGAGAAGGAAGTTCTCTTGCCCGATCCGGATGATTCCGTCGACCTTACCGGCGAGTACGAAACTCCGGGACGCCGCCCCGGTCTCCGGGTTGATGATTTCGCCTTCGAACTGCTTCTCCAGTGCGACAACCTTGAAGTCCTCTTTCGGATAGCGCGTCGCATAGCCGGCCATGAGGGCTCTCGCCAGGTGCCAGTCGCCGCGCAGGCGTCCATCGTGAGCTCGGTCTCGGCAGGCTCGATCGATGTGTTGAAGTACGAGCTCCAGGTCTTGTTCCCTGTGCCAGATCATTAAGCACTCGTGGACAAGAGCTCCGAACGTTAGGTTGCGGTCCCGCTCGATTGGAACGAGGTCTCTCCGATACCTCCACTCACACGCCTTCCGGCAGTTCCGGAAGAGGCTCCACAGGGAGTAGGTGGTCA
Organism: Candidatus Eiseniibacteriota bacterium; assembly: GCA_043818685.1. GTDB lineage: Bacteria > Orphanbacterota > Orphanbacteria > Orphanbacterales > Orphanbacteraceae > VGIW01. The sequence continues at coordinate 1,845 of JBDRFQ010000485.1, read as the reverse complement.
CCGTTGGTTCAGTCACGGCCTACTCCCTTACGGATGTTCGACCGTGCCTGGCCCTCGAGCCGCTCGACCCGAAAGGCGCTCTCGCCGAGTTCGTGCGTCAAGAATCCCGTGAAAACCTGGCCGATCTTCTGTCCCACCTCGGTGCTCGAGTCGACAACGCAAGTCCGAGTCCTTTGGTCGAGATGGAACGACGCGTTCAACCGAACCCGAGCACGGCCCTCCAGGCATTCGGTAGCCAACGTGGCTCGCATGAGCGCATCCCTCACGACGGCTAGCGGCACACTTCTCCTGAACCAGTACCGGTACATTTCTTTTCCCATCTTCCTACCCTCCAACTGCCGTGGCCCGGACCATCAGGCGAGTGGGGCCGACGTAATGTTCCTACCGAGTGATTCCTCGAAGTGTCGGGGGTCAGTCCAGGTATTCGTCGAGCCCCGCGTCCTCGAAGCATCTACGGACCTCGGCCACAAGCACGTAGATGGTCGATCGGCACACGCCCCGTTCTCGCGCGATGTCGCTGATCGTCTTTGATCCGAGGTCTTTGCAGAGTTCACGGAGTCGGTCGGGTAACCGATGCAAGGCATGTTTCACGTCTGAGCGAAGATCAGCCGTGCTCTCGTCGACGTAGGTGCCGTGTCCCGTCCAGTCGAGGTATGCCGTTTGATCAATCCGCCCGGACAGGTCTTCGGGTTCTTCGATGTCATCCTCGAAGGGGAGCTCCCATGAGATGGTTTCTCGAAGACGGCGGCGCTTCCCCGCCATCTGTTTCGCGATGAGCCTTGCGGCCGAGTTATAGAGCACTCGCCCGACGAACGCACCGAGCGTGCCGCGGTCGGGGTCAAAGTGAGGGATTGCTAGGATGACCGAGACCCAGAGATCCTGCTGCAAGTCGTCTTTGTCGTCCCAGGTGAAACAGGGCTTCGCAAGCAGTTGTCGAGTCTTCCATTCGATTTCCTTGCTGATGCGCCTCCACTCTTCGCCCGTGATTCTGTCGATGTCCATCCGATCCTCCTCGTGGCGGAGGAGGTCTTGTGGGCATCGCTATCAACGGCTCGGGCGACGCTAAAACGAAAAACGGAGGCGTCGTAGATTCGCCGAATTGGCGATACCCACAACGGCCTCCGTTTGTTCGGTCAGCCGGTTGTCTGGTTACATTGGTAGTTCTATGCCCAGATTTTGGAATCTCCCAACTTCTTCACATGAACCGGTAGTCCACCGCTCACCACAATTGAGTGAAGGACACCATTCCTGGTCTCTCTTGTGATCTTGATAAGGTTGACTTGTTTTGACTTCAGGACAAAATCCGCCTGGGGAGCCTCTATTCCGCTGGATTCGGTTCCAAGCTTAATATCTTGGATCACTTCCGGTGGTGGACTTGCTACAGGAGTACCATCGCGAACAGAGAGATTATGAATATTGCCAAAGCCCAATCTCTGTATAGCCCGAATCAGAATCTGCTCGGCCTTCGAGAGATCGGAGAACCGGTACAAGTTCCCCCTTCGATCCTGTTTAGCTTTGCTATTGGGGCTTGGCTTCATGGTTCGTTCTCTGATCCTATTTGGGCACCGGGCTTGGTACTGTTGGAAGTCCAAGTACTACCTACAGTCTACGCAGAGAGCTCGCGTCACGGGAGACGCTGACACGAGCGGCCATAGCAATCGCTAACATGTAGTCTTGATGGAAGATAGGAGACTTGGGCATCAGTGTCGATGTCACCCGTCGAACCGCGATACTAGCCTTGATCTTTCATAAAATCTCGGCTCAAAACGCTGACGCTCGCATGATAGCACGCCATCTGCGACAGTGCTCGCATTCACCAATGCTCACATATCGTTGGATATGCTC
>JBDRFQ010000484.1:0-3052 GCA_043818685.1 Candidatus Eiseniibacteriota bacterium | reverse complement strand
GCGCGGCGGGAGGAGCTTCGGACGCCCTCCCTCGCGCGCGCGGCCCGGACCGGGGCGGCCGTCGCCGCGTGGATGATGCACCGGCCGGACCTCGTGGGGGTCCGGCCCGACGCCGGGATCACCGCGTTTCCGCGCCTGCGGGGAAAGAGGGACGTGCAGGCCCTCCTCGATCGCGCCAGGCGGGAGCACGGGGTCCTCGCGGTTCCGGGGGGCTACTTCGAGGACCCGCGCGGCTTCCGCCTCGGCTTCGGCATCCGCCCCGAGCTACTGCCGGTAGCGCTCGAGCGCCTCGGCATGGCCCTTGCCGACGGGCCATAGGATCTCGGGGACGTTCCTTTTCTCCGGCACGTACTCGAGCCACTGCTCGAGCTCGTCGAGATCCATCGTGAAGAGCAGCTCGTAGAACTCGCCGAGCATCTCCTCCGCGTCGAACGCGTGCCCGTCGACGACCATGTAGACGGCAACCGCCTCCTCGTCGTCGCAGTTCACCATGTAGATCTCCGCCTCGGGAGAGCCGTCGATCTTGATCGTGCCGTAGAGACACGTGTCGGGATCATCGACCATCGTGACGGTGAGGTCGAACTCGGGATCCTCGGTCGTCCACAGGTGAAGCGTGCCCTCCACCCCGCCTTCGGACATCGTGGTGTCGACGCTGCCGGAGGCGCTGAAGTGAAGGGTCGCCTCCCCCGGATACGCGTACCATCCGGAGATCGACGCCTCCCCGTCCTGGCCGGCCACCTCGATCTCGAGGAAGCACTCCGCCCCGCAGGAGTGCGCCCAGAGCTTGACGTCTCCGGCCCCGGCCGCCTCGCTCATCTCTCCCTTGATCAGGATCCAGAGGCTGTCGTTCGGAGAGGCGTCCGCGTGGACGGAGACGCTGACGCGCACCGAGTCGGTCGACTCGCCGCCGAAGAACTCGTGCAGGGTGATGGTTCCGGGCACCTGGCCCCCCAGCGTGTCGAGGCCGATCACCACGATCCGCACAGCGTGCGACGGCTCCGCGCCGATCCGAACCGGCCCATCGAGCGGGCGGAAGGGAGTGGTGTCCTGCCACGTCCCGTAGAAGGGGGAGAGATCTCCTCCGTTCCCCATCGCCGAGTCGATCGCCGCCACGAGGAGCCCGATCTCCGGCAGGTTCTCCGGCAGCGGAAGGCCCGCCAAGACGTAGTAGGGATCGCAATCCTCGTAGGCGACCTGGACGGAGCCCATCACGTCCTCGATCTCGCTGAGGACATCCTCGGTCGTCAGGGTATCGCCGCTTTCTCCCGGACCGGCCGGGTTGTTCTTCTCTCCATCCTCGCCGCCGCAGCCGGGGAAGAGGGCCACGGAGAGCGAGAGGACGAGGGCAGAGAACACGAAAAGGAACCGACGCATGGCCTGTCACCTCCATTCGGAGCCGGGACTTCCCCGGGTCTCCGCTCCTCCGTTTTTCGGCCGAAGGAGCCAAATGCTTGATGGCGGTGCGGGACAGACGCGGGGCGGAGAGCGGCGGGTCAGCGCCTCGAGGCGCCGGAATTGATCGGACCGGACCCGCCGAGAAGGCGCGCGTAGGTCGTCAGAACGCCGAGGTGGATCGCCTCGTGAAGCGTGGAGAAGCTGAGTGAATCGGCGAGATTCCCGAGGACGATCCCCGCGGCGGTGAGGTGAGGCTCGGGAAGAGGTCTCCGGAGATCGAGCCCCTCCTCGATGAACTCCTCCACGCGGGCACGGACCGGATCGAGAAGGGAGACGACCTCATCCCAGTCGGGGCGATTCCCGTTCCACTCGCAGGAGCAGGTTCCCTCGCCGAACAGCTCGCCGTAGGTCGCCGGAAGCACGCCCCTCTCGCCAAAGGGCCGAAGAAGGAGGTCTTCCTGAACGACGAGCACGTGGCCGATGTTCCAGATCGGGCAGTTGCCGCAGCGATGCGGAATGCGGTAGGCGTCCTCGGATGTGAAGCGAGCGGCGGCGAGGATCGTGAGATCCCGGATCCCCCGGGCGTGGTCGATGAAAATCGTTCTCTGCAGCGCGTCCATGGTGTGTATTCCGTTCACATGCCCCGACATCAGGAGATTAAGCAAGCGCGGGTGAAACCGCCAACCTTTCTTCTTCGGCGGGAAAAGCCGCGGATCTCCGCTCGCCAGCGCGGGCGCGACCTGCTATCGTCGAAAGAGACATCCCCCTTTGAAGGAAGCGACATGACCGGATCCCTCTTCGATCGTTTGGAGATCGCGGAAGGAGACATTACCAGGGAGCGGGTCGCGGCCGTCGTGAACGCGGCGAACAGCACGCTTCTCGGCGGGGGAGGCGTCGACGGGGCGATTCACCGGGCGGCGGGGCCGGAGCTCCGGCGCTTCTGCGAGACGCTCGGGGGGTGCGAGACGGGAGACGCGAAGATCACCCCCGGGTTCCGGCTTCACGCCGAATTCGTGATCCACACGGTCGGGCCCGTCTATCACGGCGGGAAGATCGGGGAACCGGAGGCGCTCGCCTCCTGCTACCGGCGATCCCTCGAGCTCGCCGCCCGGAGCGACTGCAAGAGCGTCGCTTTCCCCGCGATCTCGACGGGAGCGTACGGCTACCCGTTCGAGGACGCGTCTCGAATCGCGATCCTCACGACGGTTCGGTTCCTCGAGAAGCACCCCGTTCCGCGGACGGTCCGCTTCGTTCTCTTCGGCCGGCAGGACCTGGACGCGTTTCAGAAGGTCTTCGACAAGGCGCGCGCCGAGGAAGCCCCGGAGACGTAGCAGCACCCGCTGCGGCTCGGAGCCAGATTCCCCATTCCACTTGCACCAGCGAGGCGGGCCGGGATCTCCCGATGGATCGCTCCGACGAGGCCGGGTGCCGGCCTCCCCGGTTCTGGACAGGTCCCGGCTCTCGAAATGCTCTTGCCTCTTCCGGTCGGGGGTTCCGCGGAGCGGGGCTGTGGGCGTTCCTCGAAGGGCCTTGGTGACGGAGCCGGGTACCCGCTCCCTCGATTGCGGGCAACCGCCCGCACGGGAGCGGGTGGCGGAGAGACAGGAGCCGAGAGCAGGCGCCGCGCTCTCGGAGGCGTTCCTGAGAGGGACGCCCT
>JBDRFQ010000483.1:0-20960 GCA_043818685.1 Candidatus Eiseniibacteriota bacterium | reverse complement strand
GGTGGTGTAGAACTTGCCCGAGACGAGGATCGTGAGGAGCTTCCTGATCGCGTCGTCCACGTCTCCGCCGCGCGCCGCCTCCGAGCCGGGGAAGTTGACGAGGAGGATTCCGAAAAGCGCGAATCCCCGGAGAATGTCGATGACCGGAATGCGTTCATCCGAGGGGGTCGGAAGGGAGAGGGTCTTCGGAGAACCGGCCGTTCCTGCATCGAGCATGGCTCTGGCCCTCAGCGCGTTTCCGTGTGCGGGGACGCTCGGCGACGGAGAATCGTCCCGTTCCAGCCGGCCGATGAGACGGGGATGCCGGCCCCACCGGAGAGGCTTCGGAGGTGATTCCGAGTGTGCCCGCCCTCGGGTGTCCAGGTCAGCCCGCCGTCGCACGTGAAAAGGAGAATTCCGGATTCGCCGCCGGCGATTCCCTCACGGCCGTTCATGTAGGCCACGGCGCTCAGCCTCATCTCGGTGCCGCTCGGCACCTGGACCCACGTCCGGCCGGCATCGGACGTGCGGAGAACAAGGCCTTTGTCGCCGACGGCGGTTGCGGAGAGCGAGTCGCTCCAGGCGACGGAGAGGATGTTCTGGGTCGTGCCGCTCGCAGCGGATGCCCAGCTTCGGCCTCCGTCGGAACTGATCAGGATGACCCCGGCGGATCCTACGACCGCGACAACCGACCGGTTGGCATACGCGACGCCGCTCAATCCGCAGTCTCCCACGCCGGCAGGGATGGATCTACGCTCCCATGTCATCCCGCCGCTGTCCGTCGCCAGAATGGTGGAATACCCCACGGCCACCCCGGAGTTCTCATCGGCGAAGTCCACCGCGCGAAGATAGATGTCCGTTCCCGACGCGACCATCTCCCAAGACTCGCCTCCGTCGATGGAGCGAAGAACCAGGCCCTCGGAACCGACGGCGACGGCGACCAAGGGTCCAAGCATGGACACCCCCAGGAGGCTCGACTTGAAGCCGCTCTCGGAAACTTCCCATTCGCTGCCTCCGTTGTCGGTGTGGAGAATCAGGCCGTCTTCTCCGACCGCAACGCCGTGGTCGGCATCGTAGAACGAGATGCAGTACAGCTCCTTGTGCTTCTCGGTGAAGTTCGCGGTCCAGCTCTTCCCGCCGTCCGTGCCGGCGGCTACGATCCCGAAGCTCCCCACCGCCATGATTTCGTCTTGGGCATGGATGACCGCGGTCAGCAGCTGCTCCGTCGGGCTCTTTGGTTTCGTCCAGGCGGTCTTGCGGCCGGCTCTCAGCAGCAGGGCCCCGGACTCGCCGCAGGCGACGGCCGTCGAGCCTTCCCCCATCGAGACGCCGTAGAGGACGGGTCCGGACTCGTTCATCTCCATCGTCCAGGTCTCGCCCCGATCGGTGGAACTGAAGACCGCCCGTCTGTTCCTGAAGTAGCCCGCCTTCCCCCCGACGGCGATTAGGCTGTCGCCGCGCGAGGCGACCGAGAACAGATCCGCATTGACCGTTTGCTGCCTCCAACTCGTGCCGGCGTCGTCGGTCTTCAGGATCACGCCGGATGCGCCGACGGCGAGCGCCTCCAGGGGGCCGATGAAGGTGATGTCGCGCAGCGTGGCGTTCGCCTCGGTCCCGCGTCGTGCCCACGAGCGGCCCCCGTCCCGAGTGAAGAGAACGGTCCCTCCGGAACCGACGGCGGCGCCGACATCGAGTCCGCTGAAAGCCAGGCCGTAAAGGTCTTCTTCGGTGCCGCTTTCCTGGGCGGTCCAGGTCAATCCGGAGTCGTCGCTCTGGAGGACCGTTCCCCCGGCCCCCGCGGCGATCCAGGTCGTGCCGGAGACGAAGGCGATCGCCCCGAGGTGCTCCTGGGTCGGGGCGGCGACATGCTGCCATTTCCTGGTCTCGAGGTGGAAGCGGACGATGGTTCCATAGTCCCCGGCGGCCATCAGGAACTCCGAACCCACCGCAACGCCGCGAAGGGTATTGCCCTGGGGGACCGGATGCTGCCAAAGCCAGTCGTGGGGGAGAGGAGACGGCTGTTCGGGGTCGCCGGCCCAGACACGCATCACGAAGGTTGCGGCCAGCGCCGCGATAGTCGCCGTCGGTCTCATGAACACCTCTCCGAACAGATCCGCACTCTACGCGGGTTTCCCCCGGTCGTGTACCTCGACCCGGCGTTTCTCCGAATCTGTTCCTGCCATAGACCTGTCTCGGCGGATCCGGCTGAGGTCTTCGGGGCCGCCCTTCGACCTCGCAACCATGATATCACTGTTTTCGAGAAGGACGGCAACGATGTTTCTCTCTCGCGGGTGTCCTCCCCGTTGGTCCGGTCCGCCTATCGTTGATCGGCGCTGCCGGCCCCGAGGCCCGCCCCGTACTCCTGCAAGCTGGCCCCCGAGACCGAAGTCCCGGGGGCCCAGCGCGCTGCGCGGAAGGGACCTGCTCACTCGGCAGCCTCGCTCGAACAGCTGTTTCGCGAGCCGCCTTGCGGTCTACTTCACGAGAACCATCTTCCGATGGAGCTTCTCCGTCCCGGTCTCGAGGCGGCAGAGGTAAACGCCCGCGCCGACAGGACGGCCCGCCGCGTCGGTGCCGTCCCAAGCCGCCCGGTGCTCGCCCGCGGGCATCGCGCCCGAGACGAGGCTCTTCACGAGGCGTCCGCCCACGTCGTACACCACGAGCTCGACCCTCCCCTCCTCCGCGAGAGAGAACGGGATCGTCGTTTGCGGGTTGAACGGGTTCGGCGCGTTCGCGCGGAGTGCGGTTCGAATCGGCACCGCGCCCCCGCTCTCCGCGATCCCGGTCGTGACGCGCTTGTACAGCTCGACCGTGCACTCGAGGAGCTGCTTGTTCACCAGGTGCTCCTCGTTCGAGAGCACGACGTAGTAGTTCCCCTCCTCCGGGAACAGGAAGCTCACGTCGCCCGAGTCCGCCTCCTCGTGGATCTCATAGGCGAAGACCGTGTCGCCGGCCTGGTACCACGCGAACTCGTCCTCGGGGAGGATGAAGAACTCGATCGAGCTTCCTTCCTTGTGGTCGGCAAAGGTCCTGCCTCCGTAGAAGCAGTTCCCGTAGATGAACTCCTCGCCCCCCCAGGTCACGCGGATCGAGTACGTCTCCCACTGCGGCGTCGGGAGGTTGTGCGGGACGAGAGGAATGACCGGCCGGTACCCGTCGATGGGGCGCTCGTACAGGTAGTGCTCACCCGCCAGGGTCGAGTCCGCCGCCTTGCGGTACCCGATGTCGGGCGGGAAGGTACCGACCGCGCTTTCGATCCGCACGAAGGGGGCGTGGTTGTCGCCGAGCGAAAACCCGACGAGCCCGCTGTGGTCCGTGTATCCCCACGTGGAGAGCGCGAAGTTGCCCGGCCCGAGCTTCCTGGCGATCTTCACCATCGCGCCGTCGATCGGATAGCCGGTGGAGTCGGTCGCCACGACGGTGAGCGAGCAGGATGGGGTATAGCGCTGCGTCACGGTCCACGTCCAGTCGTCCCCTCTCCAGTTGAAGACGCCGAGGATCGACTTCCCCCACCCCTCGTAGTGCCAGCCCGAATCGACGTAGTTGTTGACCGGCTCCCACGGAACCCAACGCTCGTCCCAGAACTCGTTCCACGTGTGGTCCTCATCCGGCGCCAAGGGGGAGTTCGTAGCGATGAGCGCCGCGCGCGCCGCGGCCGCGGTGAAGTCCGCGTGCTCCCCGCACCGCCCGAGGTGGAGGCGGTAGATCCGAACCGGCTGGATCGGACGCTCCACCCCGGAGCCGAAGTCGAGCACGTCCTGAACCCAGCGCGTGATGATGCCGACGGCGCCGTTCACCTGGCTGTCGACGTTCCCCTCCCAAAGCGTGAGGCACCCCGCCAGCCGCTCGCTGAGAACCGGGTACCCTGAGTCCGCGTGGGTGAAGAGGAACTCCCGCCAGAACCTCCCGACGGGCGGGTCGGCCGGAACGCCGGTCGCGGGGTCGATGTAGGTCGGGAACTCGTCCGTGATCTTCGGGTGCACGATGTCCCAGTAGTAGCGATCGCGCGGGAGCTCCACCTCCAACGTGTCTCCGCTCTGCGCCGTGTAGTAGCGGACGGTCGAGTAGTAGTCACCGCCCGCCGACGCCGTTCCGTAGTCGATGATCTCCACGTAGTCGAGGTACGGGTCGAACGCGTAGACGTCCTCGGCGTTCTCGACGAAGAGGCCGAGATAGAGGTTCCCCGACTCCAGCACCTGGTAGGCGGTGTGCGCGACGACGAAGGCGACCTCGTCGACGATCGGATCCGCGGCTCCCAGAATGACTCCCGCGAGCGCGTCCTGGGTCGCCGAGTCGACACGGCTGAAGACGTCCCGAAGATCCTCGGCGAGCCAGCCGGGCGCGTAGTCCATCGCCTGGAACGCCCGAGCGATGATCGGCTCCTCGGGGAGCATCACGACGAGAGATTCGGCGAGGTGGTCGAAGTAGACGAAGGCGGCCTCGCCGGCCGGAACGCGAGCGAGGAAGGTGTCCGCGTGGATCAGCTCCCATGTCGTGTCGCGGAGCGCGAGCCCGGCATCCCCGCCGAGCGGCTCCTCGCCGAAGGCGGCCTCGAACGGACCGACGAGCGCCCCCTCCGGGTCCTCTTCCCAATCGCCGGTGAAGACGACCGAGGGCGTCGTCATCCCCCTCTCGCCGCCGGCGGGGGCGTCCGCCCGCGCGGCGGGGATCGCGAACAGAGCGGCGAACAAGAGAGCGGCCGCGAAGGCCATCCATATAGACGGACGTCGGGTCATCGGGTTTCCCTCCCAGGGCGAAATCTCGGCATCGGGTGAGCGGGGCGCCGGCGTCTCGAGCGCCTCGCGCATTGGTGGAAACAGTTTACCATACCGGGGCCCGCGAGTCCAGGCGAGGACGCCCTGGGACCGCGCCCTGGATGCGGCTCGACGCCGGTGTTAGAATCAGCCGAGGCTCGTCCGCGACAGACGACCAAAGCTCGGCCGGCGAAGGCGCGCGCTCGCGCCCGCCGGGCACTCCACCCCGGCAGAGAGGAAACGACAGATGAAGCGAACGGCCGCCTGCTTGTCGATCGTTCTCGGTCTCGCACTCCTTCTCGCGTGCACCGACCGGGAGAGGATCCGCTATCCGGAAACCCGCAAGGCCGATGTGGTGGACGACTACCACGGCACGAAGGTCCCGGACCCCTATCGGTGGCTCGAGGACCTCGATTCCGATGAGACCGCCGCGTGGGTCCGGGCGCAGAACGAGGTGACGTTCGCCTTTCTCGAGGCGATCCCCGGGCGCGATCGAATCGCCGAGCGCCTCACCGAGCTTTGGAACTACCCGAAGTTCACGATCCCGTATCGCCTCGGCGGACGCTACGTCTTCGGCAAGAACGACGGCCTTCAGAACCAAGACGTCATTTACATGCAAGAGACGCTCTCCGACGAGCCGCGCGTTCTCCTCGATCCAAACGGGTTCTCCGAGGACGGCACGATCGCGCTCGCGAACCTCTCCTTCAGCGAGAACGGCCGCTACATGATGTACGGGACGAGCGCGAGCGGCTCCGACTGGCAGACCCTCCGCGTGCGCGATATGGAAACGGGGAACGACCTCCCCGACAAGCTCGAGTGGATCAAGTTCGCCCCGACCGCGTGGACCTCGGACGGGGAGGGTTTCTTCTACGCGCGGTTCGACGCGCCGAGGGAGGGCCAGGCGTACGAGGACCAGAACAAGAACCAGAAGGTCTACTACCACCGGGTCGGAACCCCGCAGAGCGAGGACGAGCTCGTCTACGCGCGCCCGGACAACCCAGAGCTCGGGTTCGAGCCATCGGTCACCGACGACGGGCGCTATCTCGTCGTCATTGTTTCCAAGGGGAGCGGGCCGAAGGTGGCCGTCCACTACGCGGATCTCTCGAGGAAGCCGTGGACGATCGAGCGCCTTCTCGACGAGTTCGACGCCGAGTACGCCTTGCTCGGCGCCATCGGCGACGACTTCTACTTCCTCACGACGCAGGAAGCGAAGAACAGGCGCGTCGTCGCCGTCGATCTCCGGAGGCCTGCGCGTGAAGAGTGGCGTGAGATCATCCCCGAGGGGGACGCGATCATCGAGGCGGGGACGATCGTCGACCGCCGGCTCGTGGTCCAGTCGCTCGTCGACGTCAAGGCGCGCCTCGCGATCCACGAACTCGACGGGAGCTTCGTGAAGGAGATCGACCTTCCCGGGATCGGCAGCATCAACGTCCGCGGGCTCAGTGGCCTCCGCCACCTCGGGGGTCTCAGCGGGCTCCAGGACGGCACGGAGCTTTTCTACGGGTTCACCTCCTTCGCCTATCCGACGACGGTCTTCCGCTACGACTTCGAGACAGGGCTGTCGGAGGTGTTCCGCGCCCCCGGAATCGATTTCGATCCGTCTCCGTACGAGGTGAAGCAGGTCTTCTACGAGAGCGGGGACGGCACGCGGGTTCCGATGTTCGTCGTCCACCGGAAGGGGATTCCGATGGACGGGTCGAACCCCGCGCACATCTACGCGTACGGCGGCTTCAACTACAGCATCACGCCGTTCTTCTCGGTCGCGAACCTCGTGTGGATCGAGATGGGGGGAATCTACGCGCTGGCGAACCTCCGCGGCGGGGCCGAGTACGGGGAGCGGTGGCACGAGGACGGGATTCTCGAGAAGAAGCAGAACGGAATCGACGACTTCATTGCGGCGGCGGAGTATCTGATCGCGGAGGGGTACACCTCGCCGGCGAAGCTCTCGATCGAGGGGGCGAGCAACGGGGGCCTCATGACCGCGGCGTGTCTCACGCAGAGGCCGGACCTCTTCGGCGGGGTCCTCGTGGACGTGGGAGTTCTCGACATGCTCCGCTACCACACGTGGACGATCGGATGGGCGTGGGCCTCCGACTACGGCACGTCCGATGATCCGGAGCAGTTTCGTTTCCTCTACAAGTATTCCCCTCTGCACAACCTGAAGCCCGGCGCCTCCTACCCGGCGACGCTAGTCCTGACGGCCGATCACGACGATCGCGTCGTTCCGTCCCACTCCTTCAAGTTCGCCGCGGCCCTGCAGGAGGCGCAGGAGGGCGGCGCGCCTGTTCTGATACGGATCGACGTGAAGGCGGGGCACGGCGGGGGAAAACCGACGAGCAAGAGGATCCAGGAGCAGGCGGACTGCTGGGCGTTCCTCGCGAAGGCGCTCGGAATCGAAGTGAAGCTGTAGGCGGCCCCGGCGCGCGAGGGAGGCTTGAGCCGGCGCCCCCTTCCCCGGCCATGAACGGCTGGACTCCGGGTCGGCCTAATCCTTCATGATCAAAACGTTGATCGCTTTGACGAAGACGCGGACTCTGTCCCCCTTCTTGAGACCGAGGTCTTCCAGCGACTCGAGGGTCATCACCGAGGCCATCATCGACTCGGCGGGGATCTTGAGCTTCGCCTTCGCCATCACCATCCCCTTCTGGATGTCCACGACCTCGCCCACGAGCTGATTCCTCGCTCCGACCTTCATCGCGTTCCTCCTCGCTCTTCTTGTCTTTTCTTCTCCGCGCCGGGAGCATCGCGGCGCCGTTCGCGAAGCGGTTGCGCGCCGGGATGCCATGTCCGGTCCTTTTCAGGCTAGCACGTCCCGAGAAAACGCGGCGAGAACGAAAAGGGGGCCCGGGACGATCGCCCCGGGCCCCACCCGAACGGGAGAGCAAACCTCGCGATTTCCCTACCGGAGAAACACGACCTTCTCGGTCCCCACGACCTCTCCGTCCACGCGCAAGCGGACGAAGTAGACGCCCGCCGCGAGCCCGCCTTCGTCCATGCTTCCGTCCCACGTCACCGCGCCCGCCCCGGCCGGGAACGAACGAGCCGGCATCGTGGAGACGAGACGGCCGCTCGCGCTGTAGACCTCGATCTCGACCGCGCCCGGCTTCTTCAGGCTAAAGAGGACCTGCGCGGCTCCGCGGGTCGGGTTCGGGCTGATCGGGAAGAGCGCGCTCCTCTCGCCGCCGACGGGAAGCCCGCCCGCAACCTCGGTGTCGATCGCCCCGGGATCGCGGCCGTCGAGGACGAGCGTCCCGCTGTGCCCCGGGTCGAGCCAGTCGCTGAGCCGGCTGCCGCTGTTCCCGCCGCCGTTCCAGGAGACCGAGAGCCTGCCGTACCAGTCGGACGTGATCGAGGTGCACGAAGCGTATCCGCCGTGAAGCTGCCCGACCAGGTGGTGGTTCGGATCCCAGATGCCGGAGCCGGACGAGCCGGGCTCGGTCGTTCCGTCTTCCCAGTCGTCGACGCGCCAGTGCGTGCCGTTGCCGGGGACCGCCGTGCCGAGATACGAGGTCACGGTCAGCGGATCGGTGTTGAAGCTGATCGCCTTCTCGTCGCAGTTCGGATGGTGGATGGCGACGCAGCTCGGGACGCCGGACCCGGTCGCGTCCCAGCCGGCGTAGTAGACCTGGAACGAGGTGTCCGGATCCTGCGTGAACTCGATCAGGCAGAAGTCGGACGTGCTGTAGCGGGCCCGGAGGACGGAACCGTACTGGGAGTCGGAGAGGCTTCCGCCGGCGAGCTGCCCGCAGTTCGGCGACTCGAAGTTCCAGTAGACCCGAACGGTGTGGTCGTTGCTGGTCGTGATCCCGCAGTGGTACGCGGTGAGGAAGTAAGGCGGCGGCTCCTCCGTGTTGCTGTTCACCATCTGGCCGGAGCAGGTCCAGTATCCCTGAAGGGTGTAAACCCCTTCCGAGCGGATGTCGTCCCGCCACGGATCGCCCTCGCGGCAGACCACGTCGTTGTTGCACCAGCCCTGCATGAGCTTGTTCGCCGCCATCGAGACGAAGCCGCGATAGTCGTGGTTCACCTGGGTGACGGAGACGGCCGGTTCGAAAGCCGCGCCCGCGGGGACGAAGAGCTCGATCACCGCGCGGTCGCCGGGCACGATCGGGGTCCAGAGCTCGCCCTCCGCCGCGTCATCGGTCCGGTAGGGCCCATACACGTTCCGCCTGTCGGGGCCGTACACATGTAGCATCGCTCCCTTGGGGACGTCGAAAGGCGTGAACCCGAAGTTGAGCGAGAGCGCGCCCGCGGAGTGAACGCGGAGCCGCCAGATCCGGCTCCCGTCCTCCAGGGCCTCCCATGTGCCCGTCCGGTCCGGCGCGAGGTCCACGTAGTGGGGCGCGGCGAAGCGATACGGACCGCCCGGCTCCGACGCCATGCGCTCCTCGTCCTCCAGGATGTAGGCCTCCGTGTCGACGGGCGGAAGGATCACCTCTCGCACGTCGTCGAGCGCGGCGAGGTCGAGCCCGAAGCTCGCGGGCGGGGTCGTGTCCCGCGCGGCCGCCGACGAGGAAAGAACAAGGAGGAGGGCGGCAACGAGGGTCGCCGGGCCGGAAAGACGGTTCTGCAGGATCATGTTCGCTTCTCCATCGGTTGGAGGGTTCGAGCAACGGGCGCGACAAGGCACGCGCCGCCGTTCGCGGGGAGACTTGCTCGCGTATTCGGGAGACATACCGCTAGATCACAGATAATTCTCGCAGATTCCCCCGCCGAAGTCAACCGCCTCTCCCGAAATTCGGCGCCTCAATTCCGTGCCTGGCTACTGATTTCCGACTATTCCCCGGCCGGGGGGGCTGGTGGAGGAGCCCCGAGAGCGGGAACGCGCGCGCCGGCCGGATCCCCGGGCGCTTCCTGCCGCGCGAGGAGGCCCGCACATTCGACTGCGCTCGGGCGCTCGCTTTGGTATTTTCCGTGAGGGAAAGAGGGGCCGAATTCGGCAATTCGGTACCCGGCTGCTGATTTCCGGAGATCAGCAGCCAGGCGCCGAATGAAGGGCACCGAACGAAGCGGGGCGTCATGAAGAAGATCGCCTTCAAGATCCACGGAATGGACTGCGCCGACGAGATCACCGTGCTGAAGCGCGCGGTCGGCCCTCTCGTCGGAGGAGAGGAGAACCTCGATTTCGATCTTGTCGAGGGGAAGATGACCGCCGCGGTGCCGGCCGGATCGAAGCTCGGCGGCGCCGTCCAGGAGGCAGTCGCCCGCGCCGGCATGGAGGCCGTTCCCTGGGACGAGTTCACCGCCGCGCGTAGCGCGTCCGAGGGGGACGGTTTTCGCGCGCGCCACGGCCGCTCCGTCGCCTGCGTCCTCAGCGGGGTCCTCCTTGCGTGCGGCTTCGCCACCGATTGGGCCGGCCGCGGCGACCTTCTCGCCGTGATCGGCGCGGGCCGACGGGCGGTCGAGAGCGTTCCCCTTCCGGCGGTCGCCCTCTATCTCCTCTCCGCGATCGCGGGGGCGTGGCATATCGCGCCGAGGGCCGTTCGCGCCGCGCGCCGGGTGCGCGCCGACATGAACCTGCTCATGATGATCGCCGTGATCGGGGCGATGGCGATCGGCGAGTGGTTCGAGGCGGCGGCGGTCACCTTCCTTTTCTCTCTTGCGCTCCTTCTCGAGTCGTGGAGCGTCGAGCGGGCGCGCCGGGCGATCCGCGCCCTCCTCGAGATCACGCCCGGCGCCGCGAATGTCCTCGACCCGGAAACGGGCCGCGTCGAACCGATGCCGGTCGAGGCGGTTCGGGTCGGGGCGACGGTGCTCGTCCGTCCGGGCGATCGGATTCCCTTGGACGGCGTCCTCACCAGGGGGACGACGTCGGTGAACCAGGCGCCGATCACGGGAGAGTCCCTTCCCGTGGCGAAGAGCGAGGGGGACGAGGTCTTCGCGGGGACGATCAACGGGGAGGGCGCGATCGAGTTCCGCTCGACGAAGGAGGCGAAGGACACGACCGTGGCGCGCATCATCCGGATGGTGGAGGAGGCGCGGGCGCGGCGTGCTCCGAGCGAGCAGTGGGTCGAGAGGTTCGCCCGGATCTACACGCCGGCCATGATGGGACTCTCCCTCTTCGTCGCGCTGTTTCCCCCTCTCTTCTTCGGCGGGGAGTGGTCCCGCTCGATCTACCAGGCGCTCGTTCTTCTCGTCATCGCGTGTCCCTGCGCGCTCGTGATCTCGACGCCGGTGAGCGTCGTCGCGGCCCTCGCTTCCTCGGCGAAGCACGGCGTTCTCGTGAAGGGGGGGCGCTTCCTGGAGGTCGTGGCCCGCCTTCGCGCCCTCGCGATCGACAAGACCGGCACGCTGACGGAAGGACGCCCCGCCGTGAGCGCTGTCGTTCCGGCGAAGGGGCACACCGAGAAGGAACTCCTCGAGATCGTCGCCGCGATCGAGGCGCGTTCCGAGCACCCGCTCGCCCGCGCGGTCGTCCGCCACGCGGAGTCGCTCGGGATCCGCCCGGCCCCCGCCGAGGAGTACCGCGCGGTGCGGGGGAAGGGCGCGGGCGCGGTTCTCGGGGGGCGTCCCGTTTGGGTCGGATCGCATCGCTATCTCGAGGAGCGGGGACACGAGGACGCCGAGGTTCGGGAGAAGCTCGCTTCCCTCGGCGCGGGCGGCTCGAGCGTCATCGTCGCGGGGACGGACGACCATGTCTGCGGGTTCATCGCGCTCGCCGATTCCGTGCGGCCCCGCGCCCGGGAGGCGATCGCGGCGCTCCGCGCGGCGGGGATCCGCCCAATCGTCATGCTGACCGGCGACAACCGCGGCACCGCCGAGGCGGTCGGACGGGAAACCGGCGTCGACGATGTGCGCGCGGAGCTTCTCCCGGAGGACAAGCTCGGCGCGGTCGAGGACCTCGTCCGGGAGCACGGAACGGTCGGCATGCTCGGCGACGGCGTGAACGACGCACCCGCGATGGCGCGCGCGAGCGTCGGGATCGCAATGGGGGCGGCCGGATCGGACGCGGCGATCGAGACGGCGGACGTCGCGCTGATGAGCGACGATCTTCTTCGCCTCCCCTGGCTCGTCCGGCACTCGCGCCGAATGCTTTCAATTGTAAAGCAGAACGTGGCCGCCTCGATCGCGGTGAAGGGGGCGTTCGTCGCGCTCACCTTCGCCGGCTACCCATCGCTCTGGGCGGCGATCGGCGCCGACATGGGGATCTCGCTTCTCGTCGTGTTCAACGCGCTCCGGCTCCTCCGGGTCGACCCGGACGCGCTCCCGGGAATGGCCGCGGCGTGAAACGGTCTCTCCGCGGCGTCGCCGGGCGTCTGGCCCGGCTCGCCCCGCGGTGTCGCGGAACCGCCGGCGTCGAGCCGTACCGGACGTTTCGCGGGCGGCTCCTCGTGCAGGCGGCGTTCGCTCTTCTCTCCGTCTTCCTCGGCGCGAGGCATCTGATTCGATTTTGCGCCGTCCCCGGGCGATCCGATCCGTCTTGTGGGCGCCCGCCGCCTCCGCTAGCATGACGGGCCGGAAGGGGGCCGCTCGGGAATGTCGGCCGTCCGGTCCCCTCGAAATCCGCGTCTCTCCGAGGAGACGCCGCATGCCCGGAGCGAAGGGGAGCGAGACCATGCCCTCTCCGGTTCTTGAACGGTTTGCCGCGCGCCTTCGGTCTTGCCGCCGGCTCGATCGCTTTCTACGGAACGCGGTTCGCGCCGCGTGTCTCGCTCTCCTCGTTCCTCTCGTGGCGCCCTCTCCCGCGCAAGCACAAGATTCCGCGAACGGGGCGGATCGAGAGGATGCGGCCCCGCTCGCGCACGGGGGGGGCGTGCCGGGGAAGATCCCCGTCTGGCAACCGCTCCGGTCCGGCCTCAACGGGGAGGCGCGCGCGCTCGTCGTCTTCGGCGAGGACTTGGTTGTCGGGGGAGACTTCACAGAGGCGGGTGGGGCGGCGGCGAGCCGTGTCGCCCGCTGGGACGGGATCTCCTGGACTCCTCTCGGCGCCGGGATGAACGGTTCGGTGGAGGCCCTCGCGGTCTGGAACGGCGCGCTCATCGCGGGCGGGAGCTTCACGACGGCGGGAGGGGCCGCGGCGGGGGGCGTCGCCCGCTGGAACGGGTCGGCGTGGGCGCCGCTCGGCGGCGGGACGAACGGCACGGTCCGCGCGCTCGCGGTCTTCGACGGAAAGCTCGTCGCCGCCGGGACCTTCTCCTCCGCGGGAGGCGCCCCCTCGTCGAACATCGCGATCTGGAACGGGACGTCCTGGGGCGCCGCGGGCGCGGGAACGGACGGTCCTGTCCACGCGCTCGCCCCCTATGGCGGCGGTCTCGTCGCCGCCGGATCCTTTACGTCTGCAGGAAGCGCGGCGGCCTCGAACATCGCCCTCTGGAGCGGCTCGTCCTGGTCCCCCCTTGAAGCGGGAACCGACGGGGCTGTTCGCGCTCTCATCGTTCAGGGGGGTCTTCTCCTCGCCGCCGGCGACTTCCTCACGGCGGGGGGAGTCGGCGCGAGCCGCGTCGCGGCCTGGAACGGATCCGCGTGGGGACCTCTCGGAGAGGGGACGAGCGGGCCGGTCCTTTCTTTCGCCCTCTTCGACGGCGCCCCCGCGGCGGGCGGCCTTTTCGACCGCGCGGGAGGGCGTCCGACCAAGAACGTCGCGCTCCACCGGACCGACGGATGGGACGTGCTGCATCTCGGCCCGGAGGGGAGGGTCCGCGCGCTCGTCGATTTCCGCGGCGGGCTCGTCGCGGGAGGTTCGTTTGATCGCGCGGGCGGGAACGCAGCATCCCGCATCGCGCGCTACGCCTGCGAACCGCCCCCCGTTCCCGCCGGCGTCGCGGCCTCGAGCAACCTGTGCGGGCGGGTGCGCGTCTCCTGGAACGACGTCCCGGACGAGCTCGGCTATCGGGTCTTCCGGAACGGAGCGCAGATCGCCGAGGTCGGGCAGAACGTCACGGCCTACGACGACGCGGGCGCCCCCGCGGGGACGAGCACGTACCGCGTTTCCGCGCACGACGGCTGCGGGCAGTCGGCGCTCTCCCCGGGCGCCGCGGGCTCGCCGCAGAGGCTGCCGGCGAGGCCGGGAAGCCTCACCGCGAGCGACGGCTTCTGCGCGGTGGTCCATCTCTCCTGGGGCGCGGCGGCGGGGGCGGCTCACTACCGGATCGTGCGGGACGGTGCCTCGATCGCGGTCGTGCCCTCGTCCGAGACCTCCTATGACGATCATCCTCCGCGCGGCGAGCACCGCTACGAGGTACAGGCGGGGAACTCGTGCGGCTGGTCCGCCCCGGCCGCCGCCGCCGCCGCGGCGATCCCCCCGCCCGACCCTCCGGGCGCGGTCGAGGCGAGCGACACGTCCTGCTCGATCGTGCGGATCGATTGGGATGAGGTGCCGGCCGCGGAGGGATACCGGCTCTTCCGGGACGGCGGCGTTCTCGTCGAGCTCCCCGCCGGCGTTCTGTTCTACGAAGATTCGCCGGCGCCGGGAACGCACGCGTATGCGGTCGCCGCGGGGGACAGCTGCGGATGGTCCGCGGCGGTCGAGGATGCGGGAGCGGTTCTCCGCTCCCCCGACGCGCCCCGCGCGGTCGAGGCAAGCGACACATCCTGCTCGATCGTTCGCGTCGATTGGGCGGCGTCGATCGGCGCGGCGGGCTATCGAGTGACGCGGGACGGCGAGACGATCGCGACGCTCCCTTCGACGGCGACGGCGTACATCGACACGATTGCTCCCGGAAGCTACCGGTACGGGGTGAGCGCGCGGAACGGGTGCGGTTGGTCGGCCGAGGAGGGCGCGACCGGCGCGGTTCTCCCTCCCGCGCCCCCTTCCCCACCGTTCCTCACCGCGACCGAGGGGCTCTGCTCGGTCGTTCGGCTCGCGTGGGGCGAGTCGGCGGGGGCCGACGGGTACGAGATCCATCGCGACTCCGTTCTCGTCGCGACCGCGGCGGCGGACGTGTTCTCCTGGACCGACTCCGCCTCGGCGGGGACTCACCGCTACGCGCTTGTCGCGCGCAACCGTTGCGGGGCTTCCGACTCGGTCTTCGCGACCGGGTCGGTGCTCCCGGCCGATCCGGGCCCGCCCGCCGGTCTTCGCGCGAGCGACACCCTGTGCGCGGCCGTTCTCTTGACGTGGGAAGCTTCCGAAGGGGCCGACAGCATCCGCCTGCTCCGCGACGGAGAGCTCCTCGCCGCGCTCGACGCGGGGCTTTCGTTCTATGCGGACTCCTCGGCGACCGGGACGCACGTGTATTCGCTCACGGCCGGGAACGCATGCGGTTGGTCGGCGGCGAGCGCCGACACCGGCACGGTCCTTCCGGCCGCCCCCGATCCGGTCACGGGGCTCACGGCGAGCCGGGGCCTCTGCTCGGTCGTTCGCCTCGCGTGGAACGCCGCCCCGCGGGCGGAGCGCTATCACGTCTACCGCGACCAGGCGCACATCGCGACGCTCCCCGCGTTGGAGCTCTCGTATGCTGACACCATGGTCGGATCGCACGGCTACTGGGTCGACGGGGCCAATCGGTGCGGCGCGATTCGCCTGCTGATCGAGGTGATCGGCTCCGCGATCGGGCCGCCCGAGCCGGTCGCGGACCTCGTCGCGAGCGACACCTCGTGCGCCCTCGTGAGGCTCGACTGGAAGGTGGGCGCGCCGGCCGATTCACTTTATGTGTTCAGGAATGGCGTTCTCCTCGCGACGCTCGAGCCGGAGCAGACGAGCTACGAGGACCAGCACCGCTCGGGGACCTACGAGTACGAGATCGAGCTCGTGAACCGCTGCGGGCGATCGGCGCGCGCCATCGCCGCCGGCACGATCCTCCCCGGCTCGCCCCGGCCGCCGGCGGAGCTCCGCGCGACGGCCGAGCGGTGCGACAGCGTCGTCGTGTCGTGGCGCGACGGCTCGGACGACGAGCTCTTCTTCGAGGTACTTCGGAACGAGGAGAGCCTCGCGCTCCTCCCGGCGAACACGGACCGCTACGCGGACCGTCCCGCGCCGGGGACCTACCTCTACGAGATCCGCGCTGTGGGAAGGTGCGCCTCGGCGCCCGGCGGGCGCGCCGCGGGAACCCGCCTCGCGCCTCCTCCTGCCCCGGCCCTCTTCTGGCCTCCCAACGGAGCCTCCATCGCGGGGGGTGGGCGGATCGTCTTCCTCTGGTATCCGGAGGCGGAGGCGACCGGATACCGGTTTCAGGCGTGCGCTGGCGGCGACTTCGCGGACCCGATGCTCGACACGCTGCTCGCGCCGAACGCCGACTCCCTCGTGATCGCCTCTCTGCCGCCGGGCGCGTACCGGTGGCGCGTCTCCTCCGCGGCCGCCTGCGGGGCGGGCGATTTCTCCCCCGCCTATCGGTTCACCCGTGAAGCGATCGGGGCGTACGGCCTGTCGCAGCGTGCGATCTTCTTCGGGCACGATCCGCTCGGCGGCCCGGTCGGCGAGAGCCCGCCCGATCCGGAGCCGGGCGCCGTCGTCATCCGGAACGAGGGGGAGGTCGCCTTCGACTGGTCGATCGAGCCTTCCGACCCGTGGATCCGCGTTCTCCCGGAGGGCGGGGGCCTCGGGGCGGGCGAGAGGGAGACGCTTTGGGTGGGCGTGCTTGCGAACGAGCTCCCCTCGGGCGAGTTCGACGGCCGCCTCTTCCTCCGGACGAGCCTCTCCCCGAGCAAGACCGACACGGTGAACGTGAGCCTCTTCGTGAAGCAGTACCCGCTCGGCGACTGCAACGGAAACGGCAACCTCGACGAGAGGGACATCGCCGCGCTCGTCGATCATCTTCTCGACGTCCTTCCGCTCTGGGCCCCGGTGGTCCGGCTCGGGCTCGCCGACATCGACTTGAGCGGGGCGGTCGGGTCGGGCGACCTCGGGTTTTTGCCCCCTCTCATCGGCCGGAGCCTCCTTCTCGAGCGCCCGGACGCGGCGGAGACGCCCGGCGAGGAGGGTGTTCTCTGGATCGGGACGAGCCCCGACTCGTTCGTCGTTTCGCTCGAGGGGACCGGGGACGTCCGCGCGGGCGCGGTCCGCCTGCGGCTCGACGAGGGGGCGGGGGCGCGAACGGTCCGCGCGAGGCCGCTCGATCCTTCGATTCAGACCGCGATCGTTCAGGCAGGAAGCGACATCGTCCTTCTCTTCGATTTCGCGGAAGGGGAGCCGCGCCCGCTGGACGGCGGGAACCGGATCGATCTCGCGTCGCTGTCATGGACGGAGGGCGGGGAGCCGTCGATGGAGTTCGTGTGGGGAGGCGCAGCGCCTTCCGGATCGAGACGATTCCCGATCGTGCGCGCCGAGTGGTACGGGCTCGGCGGCCCCGGGAGCCGGCGCTTCGCCTTCTTCCCGATCCGGCCGAACCCGTTCTCCAGCGAGTGTCTTCTCAGCTTCGAGCTTCCGTCCGCCATGCCGGTCGCGCTCCGCGTGTTCGATCCGAACGGGCGTCTCGTGCGGACGATCGTCTCAGGTGAGCACGCGCCCGGCTTCCACACGACGACGTGGGACGGGCGGAACGACGGGGGGCGCCGCGTCGGCCTCGGCCTCTACTTCGTGCGCCTCGAGACGCCGCGCGGCGAGATCACGCGGCGCTCGACGATCGTAAGGTAGCGTCACGGCTCTGTTCGCGCTTCGCCGCGGGGTCGCGGCCGGTACCGGCGAGCGAGAACTCGGTAGCCGCCGGCGCCCCCGACCGGCATACTCGGCCCCGTGGACTTCTGGGCGCTTCTCTTCGACGTGGGCGCCATCCTGGCGGCCGCTCTTGCCCTCGGGGCTCTGTGCGAGCGGCTGCATCAGAGCGCCCTTCTGGGGTACCTGCTTGCGGGCGTGCTCCTCGGACCCAACGCGCTCAACATCGTGTCGACGCGGGAGGAGATCGACGGGCTCGCCGAAGTCGGCGTGGCTCTTCTGCTCTTCACGATAGGCCTCGAGTTTTCCTGGAAGCGCTTTCGCGGGATCGGAGCGACCGCTCTCGGCGGAGGGACGCTGCAGGTGGTCGCGACGGGCGTCATCGCCGCCGCCGCCACCTCGGCCCTCGGAGCGTCGCCGCGCGCCGCCGTCGTTCTCGGCGGCGCCCTCGCTCTCAGCAGCACGGCGGGCGTGCTGCGGGTGTTGATGGCCCGCTCCGAGCTCGACAGCGTGCACGGCCGCCACGCGCTGGGGATCCTGCTCCTGCAAGACCTCGCCGTGATCCCTCTCGTCCTCCTGTCCGGCGTTCTCTCGGACTCGGCGCCCGGCGTGGGCGCGGTCTCCGCTTTCGTCCGCCCTGTTCTCATGCTCCTTGCCGCCATGGCCGTCCTCTACGTCGTTTTCAACCACATCGCGCCCCGTCTCCTCCTCGCGACCGCCCAACTGAGGAATCGAGAGCTCCCCGTCCTCTTCGCAATCGTCGCCGCCCTGGCCTCTATCTGGACGGCTCACGCAATGGGTCTTTCTCCCGCGCTCGGGGCGCTCGTCGCCGGGCTGCTCCTCGCGGAATCGCCCTACGCGTCCCAGGTCCGCTCGGACCTCGCGGTGCTCCGGACCCTTCTCGTCGCGCTCTTCTTCAGCTCCGTGGGGATGCTCTCCGACCCGGCATGGATGGGGCGCAACGCGGGGCTCATCGGCCTGGTCGTCGTAGGGGTCGTCGTGGTCAAGGCGGTCGTTGTCTGGGGCGTCCTTCGCTTCCTGCGCCAGACGCATTCGTCGTCGCTCGCGGCGGGAATCTGTCTCGCGCAGATCGGCGAGTTCTCGTTCATTATCGCCGGTCCCGCGAGGGGGACCGTCATGACGGACCACCTGTTCAAGGTGATGGCTTCGACCATGATGGCGACGCTCTTCCTGACCCCTTATTTGGTCGCCGGCGCCCGCCCGGCCGCCTCGTTCTTCCTCGGCGTTCTGCGGCGGGTCGGTCTCTTGCGGGGAGACGCGCCGCTCCGCGCGACGGGGATCGCGGAACCCGGGGGGCACGTGATCCTCATCGGCTACGGTCCGGCGGGCGAGTCCGTCGGCGAGGTGTTGAAGGGGCGGGGCGTTCATGTTGCGGTTCTCGATCTCAACACGCGGCTGGCGCGGAAGGCCGAAGAAGACGGTTTCGAGGCCCACGTCGGGGACGGAACGCACGCGGACATTCTGGACCATCTCCGGGTTGCCTCCGCCTGCGCGGTCGCGGTCACGGTTCCCGACCCGCAGGCTGCGGAGAAGATCGTTCGTGTCGCACGGTCTTTGGGGCCGCGCGCGCTGATCGTTGCCCGCGCGCGCTATCACCGGCACCGCCGCGATCTCGAGCTCGCGGGCGCGAACGTGGTCGTGGACGAGGAGGGGCATGTCGGAGCCTCCCTCGGCCTGCGGCTGGTGCGAGCCGTCCGGCTCGGCACGAGAACGCCGGGCCGCCCTGCCGGCGACCGTTCGACGCCCCGCGATCGCTCCGGCGTCCGAGCGCCTTGAAGCCCGTCCGTTCCCACGCGAACACGGCAAACAGCGATCGAGAGGTTCTATCCGCGAGCGTGCGAAGATGCTCCCTCACGGCGGCGGCGCTGTCCCCAATCGTGAAAATGTGCTAGATTAAGAACGCACGCTCGGGGCGCGTCCCGGAACGCCTGTGCTCGGGACGCTGAGAAGCACTCGTGGAACCTGATCCGGTTCGGACCGGCGTAGGGAATGCGGCTTTCGACCCGCCAAGGAGCTTGATCCCATGTCTCACCGCGACCAGCAGAACCCGCAAGGCGGGCGCCCGCCTTTTCGCTATGAACCGCCTCTCCGGGGCGGGGCGAACCCGTCCCGTGAGGGGGCGGGCACGACGCCCGGGAGCTTCGCGCTGCCGCCCCGTGTCGGGACGCCGTTCGCCTACTCCTCTCCCGACACCCCCGGCATGCCTGCTCCCTCGGACAAGACCGCGTGGGACTTCAACCCGGAGCCGCGCGGCGCGGAGAACGCGGTCACCCAGCTCGAGAAGGCGAGGCTCGGCGCCGTCACGCGGGAGATGGAGCGCGTCGCCGGGCGCGAGCCGCACCTGACGGCGGAAGAGGTGCGGGACGAGATCGCCGCGGGGCGCATGATCGTCCCGGCGAACCGCGTTCACCTCCGCCACGGCCTCGATCCGATGGCGATCGGACGCGCGGCGACCACGAAGATCAACGCGAACCTCGGCGCCTCGCCGGTGAAGAGCTCCTCGGATGAAGAGGTCGAGAAGATGCGATGGGCGGTTCGATGGGGCGCGGACACGGTGATGGATCTCTCGACCGGAGGCGACCTCGACGCGACACGGGAGGCGATCATCCGCAGCGCGAGGGTCCCCGTCGGCACGGTCCCGGTCTACTCGATGATCGTGGGGCGCGCGATCGAAGACCTCGCCCACGAGGACATCCTTCGCGAGATCGAGCACCAGGCCGAGCAGGGGGTCGATTTCATCACGATTCACGCGGGGCTTCTCCGGGAGCATCTTCCGTACGTGAGGGGGCGCGTGGCCGGGATCGTGTCGCGGGGCGGCTCCCTCCTCGCCAAGTGGATGATCCGCCACGGGCGGCAGAACCCGTTCTACGACCTCTTCGACGAGATCTGCGGCATCGCGCGCGCGTACGACATGAGCTTCTCGCTCGGGGACGGGCTCAGGCCCGGCTCGCTCGCCGACGCGACCGACGAGGCGCAGATCCGCGAGCTGTACGTTCTCGGCGAGCTGACCGAGAGGGCCTGGGCGAAGGGGGTGCAGGTGATGGTGGAGGGGCCGGGACACATCCCCCTCGACCAGATCGAGTACAACATGAAGGTCGAGCGCGCGCTCTGTCACGGCGCGCCGTTCTATGTTCTCGGGCCTCTCGTGACGGACATTTTCCCGGGCTACGATCACATCACGAGCGCGATCGGCGCGACCTCGGCGGCGTATCACGGAGCGGCGATGCTCTGCTACGTCACCCCGAAGGAGCATCTAGGCCTGCCGAAGAAGCGCGACGTCAAAGACGGCTGCATCGCGTACAAGATCGCCGCGCACGCGGCGGACATCGCCCTCGGGATTCCGGGGACGCGCGAACGGGACGACGAGATCTCCAAGGCGCGGGCGGCCCTGAACTGGGAGAAGCACGTCGCCCTCAGCTTCGACCCGGACACGGCCCGCGCTCTTCACGACGAGGATCTCGACATCGACGCGGACTTCTGCGCGATGTGCGGCCATGACTGGTGCGCCGTTAGGATCAGCAAGGAGATCGAGGCGTTCGCGTCGGGGAAGACGGAGGAGTACGCGCGGGAGAGCGCGAAGGACTCCCCCGGCCTCACCCCCGAGCAGGAGAAGATCCTCAAGGAGCGCGCAGGGAAGCCCCCCTGCCACAGCGATCTCGCGCCGGACCCGAAGAAGG